>JAZNWG010000032.1:0-1917 GCA_045593225.1 Oscillospiraceae bacterium | reverse complement strand
TTGGCCTCCGACTTGTTTGCAGTGCCGCTCGGACAGCTTCTGCTTCTTGGCCTGAAGCAGATACTCATGTTCATACTGAACGTCCTTCGCAGTCTTGGCGGTACTCCGTCCGAGGACGACGCGCTCTCCGAGCCTGATCTTGGTCCCGGCGGCTTCGGCGTGGGAGCGGGTGACAATTCCTTTGCCGCGGCGCTTACTGTGCTTCTTTTTATCGGGCTTGGGCTGCTGATATTCGCATTCAGAAAGCAGATAGCCGAGTTTTTTAAAGAGCTTGTAGCTCCGCTGTTCAGATTAAAGGAGAACGAGGAGAATATCGGCTACATGGACGAGTTCTCCGAGATATCCGACAAGCGCGGAACATCGCGTAAAAAGCGCGAGCAGCAGCTGTACAGGCTGTACCGCAGGGAGAACGACCCGATAAAAAAATATCGTATCGGTTACAGATTGATGCTGCTGCGGCTGGCGCTGACACAGTATCCGCCCGTTCCTGCCGATAATACAGATATCCACAGGGTAAAGGGCGAGAACGGACTGCGCAATGAGAACGTACGACAGATAGTCGGTATATATAACGATGTCCGTTACAGCGGACGAATACCGACAAATGAGGAGCTTTCCTTTGAGGAACGCTTCATCGAGGAGATAAGGAGATAACTAAATGACATTCAAGGAGCTTATCAACACCGACGGACATATTCTTTTTGACGGTGCGATGGGAACGATGCTGCAGAAAAGCGGCCTGAAGCTCGGCGGTATTCCCGAGGAGCTGAACTTCACAAACCCCGAGCTTATCGAGGATATCCACCGCCAGTATATAAAGGCAGGCGCAAAGGCTGTGTATGCAAACACCTTCGGCGCAAACCGCTTCAAGCTGAAGAACAGTAAATATTCCGTAGCTGAAACGATACAGCAGGCTATCGCAATTGCGAGAAAGGCTTGCGGGGGTACTGATACGCTGGTTGCGCTGGACGTAGGCTCGGTAGGAAGAATGCTGCGCCCCACAGGCGACCTTCCCGTAGATGAGGCTTACGAGGCTTTCAAGGAGGTAATGCTTGCAGGAAAGGACGCGGATTTTATCGCGATCGAGACCATGACCGACCTCATGGAGATAAAGACTGCGCTGCTTGCGGCAAAGGAGAATACCGACCTTCCTGTGCTCTGTACGATGTCGTTTGAGAGCAATATGCGCACCTTTACAGGCTGCTCGGCGGCTTCCATGGCGATAACGCTGTCTGCGCTCGGTGCTGACGCAGTGGGAATGAACTGCTCGCTCGGCCCGAGAGAGGCTATGCCGATAGTAGAGGAGATTCTGAAATGGGCAACAGTGCCAGTAGTGGTACGCCCCAACGCAGGACTTCCCGACCCTGCAACAAACGAATATGATATAACTCCAGCGGAATACGGCGCGCTTATTGCCGAGATGGCGGAAAAGGGCGTTAAGCTGTTCGGCGGCTGCTGCGGAACTGATCCTGAGTATATCGCAGAGTGCGAAAAGGCACTTCGCGGCAAAAAGTGCGGCTGGACAAAGCCCGAAATTCCAGCTTGCGTCTGCAGCGCTTCGACAGTCGTTCCGATAGATACCGTACGCATTATCGGCGAGCGTATCAATCCCACAGGCAAAAAGCTGTTCAAGGAGGCTTTGAAGCGCCGCGACCTCGACTATATCATGAAGCAGGCGATCGAGCAGACCTCGGCAGGCGCGGAGATACTTGACGTAAATGTCGGACTCCCCGACATTGATGAAAAGGATATGATGCTAGCGGCTGTTGACGCTGTACAGAGCGTATGTGACGCTCCCTTACAGATAGACACCACCGAGACTGATGTTCTTGAAGCAGCGCTTCGTGTCGTTTCGGGAAAGCCTATCGTCAACAGCGTAAACGGCGAGGAGGAAAAGCTTAAGTCGGATCGTAGCCA
>JAZNWG010000031.1:0-4040 GCA_045593225.1 Oscillospiraceae bacterium | reverse complement strand
GTATTTGTGACGAAGCAGCGGAACGAGCAGGTCATATGTGTTTACTTGATGAACACATCGAAAAAGACGATACTGCTATCACATCGCTGCTTACCGAAGCCAGATCCGCTCGGAAGCATTCATACGGTATATATGAATATTTTAAAGCAAGGATACAGGCTGTAAACATCACACATGACCAGTATGAGAGAGCAATATGCGATCTCGTAACAATTCTGGAAATATGACAACTTGACTGACAACGAAAGGAACGACATCATGGGTACCTCAATCAACGTGGCGGGTGTTACATTCGCCAATTCTGACGGTGAAAACCGTCAGAATATTTTACGCAACTTTGGCTTTGGTTATCGCTATGCGATCCTGAAGCAAACCGTCTTTGACGGAGAAAGAGCTGTTGAGATCTGGGTGGATAGCAAGCATATAGGATATATTCCTAAGAAAGAGCTTGATAATCCACTCAGCTTCTCCCCTATTCTGCTTGCTCAGATATGCTGTAACGAAGAAAATGACATGTATTATGTCGTTTTATCCGAACCCGTTTATCCGAGCGAGTATACGATCAAAAAAGTACAGGCGTTCTGTGACGCCTATCATTATCCTATGCCGAACATAATGGATGAAAGAGTGTTTGCTCAGTATCCTTACATGTGTTGCAACGATGTATATGATGACGCATACAGCTTCAAACGTACCGGCGTTTTGGCAACATAATCACAAATCAACCGTGACCTGAACAGTCACGGTTTTTTTTCATAATCGGCACTGTGTGCCTGATAACGACGTTGGGAACGTCGTCGGTTTAAGTATAAAATAAAATATTATTTATTTCGAAAGGATGTATTATTATGACAAACATTATTAACATTACTAACATGGCTGAAACCGAAGTTCTGGCACTCATGATCAGACTCTACGCTGAAACAAAGGGTGATTTCCGAATCCAGCTTTCCAACGGTGATATCGCTCACATCGAAGCAGAAAATTATACTGAGAATCACGAAGATTGTGACTGGTTTTTTGCTTATTGCCCGGATAATGTATTTGACGGCTTTTCATTAGCAGAAATTGCTCATGACCTCACACACTACGTTGATTATCTGGAGCAAGCTGAGACAGAGAGCAAGCTGTTTGCTGAAGAACTCAGAAACGAGCTTGAAAACGAGATCGATGACGAATATTATGATGAATTTGATTATTAAATCGAATTTCACAGACAGCATCACGAAACCCATCTGCAAAGATGGGTTTTTGTTTTCATGATCAGTTTATATAAACTGATAACGACGTTAGGAACGTCGTCGATACTTTCATAAACTAACATTTATGTATTTTGAAAGGATGTATTATTATGACAAACATTACTAACATTTCTAACATGACTGAGACTGAGATATATGATCTCATGGTGTCTCTTTACGCTGAAACCGACGGTGATTTCGTGCTTATGACCCACACAGGCGAGCTCGCACACATCGTTGCACAGACCTACACAGGTGATTTTGTTGAAAATCACGAGAAGTGTGATTGGTTCTGGGTTTACGGCGTGCAGGTGGATATGGCGAACTCTTCGCTTCGCCGTATTGCCCGCGATCTCGCCCGTTATGCCGAGCTTCTCGAGGAAGAAACACATTGCCACGAGCAGGTTTTCGAACTCGAAGCTAAGCTGGCTGCTTTCGAGGACAAGACTTGTGAGGAGTATATGGAACTGTTCGACTTTTATAGCGACGTCCATAAAGACGCCTTCGGTTTTCGTCCCAGAACCCGTCCTTAACAGGACGGGTTTCACCATATCAAAGAAAAAAAGAGGTGTTTTATGAAAACATATTCTGCATTGATCATAGCTAAATACATTGTTACAAAATGTGCAAATGACGGCTGTCCAATCACCTGTTACCAGTTACAGAAAATACTGTACAGCATTCATAAAGAGTACATACAGTCAGATAACCGCCTTTTTCACGATTGCTTTGAAGCATGGCAGATCAGTCCGATAATACCTAATGTGTATTACGACTTTTGTCATTTTGGTTGTATGCCTATCCCTGTCAGCTATGGTGTTTCAATTGACGTCGATACCGCAAAAAGAATCGATCCGATCATCGAAAACAAACGTTTGTTAGAACCATGGGACTTTATGGCTGAAATAATGGCTCCAGGAAGCGCTTGGGATATAACATACAACAAGGGTTCAGGCAAAGGCTCTGTTATCAACAACGAACTGATCAAAACAAACGGATAAAACGCTATAATTCAGAACCCGTCCTGTTAAGGACGGGTCTTCCCTTTCCGAGATAAATTATTACGACAGTTTTCGCTGCATGAGCAGCGACGAAACGATATTAAAACATTACGGACTAAGACAGATACTGTCACGCGGAGCGGTAATAATCGCAAAGAAGTGCTTATCTGTCGCCATTTTCAGAAAGGAAAACAATATGAAGTCTACAATTAAGGTCGCAGGTGTAACATTTGCAAACGAAAACGGCGCAAACCGCCAGGATATCATCCGTGCTATCGGCGCAGGCTGGAAGACAGCTAAGCTCAAACAGGTCATTTTTGAGGATGAAAGAGCTGTAGAGGTCCGCATCGACGGTCATCTCGTTGGCTACGTACCCAAGGTTCAGCTCACCAATCCCCTGTCTTACGAACGTGAGCTCACAGCGCTCGTAGAACGCTACAGCAAGACTCCCGACGATGTCGGCAAGTGGCATATCACGCTGTCCGCAAGAGAGGTTCCCTCTTCGAAGGAATATGCGTACATGAAGAAGCTTTGCCGCGATGCCGGCTTTGCAATGCCTGCTTATGACAGACGCGCTTATGCGAACTACTGGTGTCTTGTTAAGGCATAAGTGAAAGCGTGATCAACATGACGATAGAGATCGGAAAAACATATTACAGCGCCAGATCAGACCGCGTCTACACTGTAATATCCGTCGACAACGGCATTGCGAAATGTTTGCATGAAGACGGATATACATACAGCATACCTGTTGAAGATCTGACAGATGTCAGCGAGTAACTTCTCCCCCACCCCAACCATAACGGTTGGGGTTATTTTTTTTCTTTTATGCGGTGTTCGAATTCTGAATAGATAATGCTTGGCTTACGCCAAGCATAATTTTTTCACCGTCATTCTGTGTCCGTGCGGGGCTACGGTCGGGTTTATAATAAAAAAATTTGTAAGAAATACTTGCAAATAGTGAAAAAATAATATATACTTGACATATGCAATAGCAGTTAAACCTGCAGAAAGGACATTATTATGCGTACTATACTCACTCTCATAGGTATGTTAATGCTTTGCATCACCATACCCAACATTCAGACATTCGATTTTGGCGTAACTGACGCTGATGTACTGGGCATCGTGATAAACGGTCTGTGCTTCATCATAGGCTCTATCCTGATAATCGTAAACTGGCCTCAGTCGAGCATCAGAGATGTCATTGAAGACATCGGCCACGACTATTGACATCAAACCCGATCTTGGATCGGGTTTTTTTCTTTTTTTTTTACGCCGTTTGGGAACGGCGTCGATTTTTTCTTAAAGCTTTGACGAACATTTCGTCAGGTATGACGCTCACAGCAGTCGCCTGCTGTCGGGTGTTAATTAAAGAACGGAGTGGGACAAAGGTCCATAGCTGAGCCGTTCGACGGGAGCGAGTTGCCCGAGACAGCATCACCTGTCTAAACAAGTATCCGAGATTGCAAGCTTCACTCGGTGATCACTGAAGGCTTGAAAATTCGCAGCTGACGATGTACTCGCATCGAAAACCGCTGCGGACTGCATTGCAGTATTACAACGATTTCCACCCATTGTTCTGATATACCTCCTTTCCAAGAAATAACCCACAGTCACGAAACGGCTGTGGGTTATTTCTTTCCTGTTACAAAATTGTAACAATTTTGTAACAACTATTTTTACTGTTACAATTTTGTTACTTTTTTGTATCACTATTGTTACATTTTTGTTACAATATTGATTTTGTTACTTTTTTGTTACAATATTGTGATATTTTTGTTACAATTTTGTTACA
>JAZNWG010000030.1:0-2072 GCA_045593225.1 Oscillospiraceae bacterium | reverse complement strand
ATCAAGGGCGAGGGTTCCACTATCTGCATGGGGATGGCAGCGTCCATGGGTCCGTTCCTCCTCTCCGCAGGCACAAAGGGGAAGAGAATCGCTCTCCCCAACAGTGAGATCATGATCCACCAGCCCCTTATCGCAGGAGGCGGACTTTCGGGTCAGGTGACGGATATCCAGATCCGCGCAAATTCTCTGCTTCGCACAAAGGAAAGACTTAACCGTATCCTTTGCGAGAACACAGGCAAGGATTATGAGACGATCTGCAAGGATACCGAGCGCGACAACTTCATGACCGCCGAGGAAGCCCTCGCATACGGTCTTATCGACAAGGTATATACAAACCGTTCTGACATCAAGTAAAACAGGAGGAACAGCAAAATGATGGTTTGCTCCTTTTGCGGCAAAAACGAAAATCAGGTAAGACGCATTCTTTACGGCGGCAGCGAGACTGCAATCATATGTAATGAGTGCATACTTGCCTCCTATAATATGCTGGTTGAAAGCGGCGATGTTAAGGGCAAGCGCGTAAAGCCCTCCCGCGACGAGGGAGATGTGGAGCGTCTTGACGGCCCCGAAACACTCATGCGCCCGCAGGAGATAAAGGCTTATCTCGACGAGTACATCGTAGGTCAGGACGAGGCTAAGAAGATACTCAGCGTGTCCGTTTACAACCACTATAAGAGAACATTCCTGAACGAAGAGGGACTCGACGATGACGAGGTAGAGCTCCAGAAGAGTAACGTTCTGCTGCTCGGTCCTACAGGTGTAGGTAAGACCATGCTCGCGCAGACTCTTGCAAAGCTCCTGAATGTTCCCTTTGCTATCGCTGACGCAACAACACTCACACAGGCAGGCTATGTCGGTGAGGACGTCGAAAACGTTCTGCTGCGCCTTATACAGGCTGCTGATTACGATATCGAGGCAGCCGAGCGCGGAATCATCTATATTGACGAGATCGACAAGATCTCACGTCGCAGTGAGAATACATCTATCACCCGTGATGTAAGCGGCGAGGGCGTACAGCAGGCTCTGCTGAAGATCGTGGAGGGTACAGTTTCCAATGTGCCTCCTCAGGGCGGCAGAAAGCACCCCCATCAGGATTTCATTCAGATCGACACCAAGAATATCCTGTTTATCTGCGGCGGTGCATTCGAGGGACTTGAAAAGATGATATCTTCCCGTGTTTCTTCCTCTGCAATGGGCTTCGGCGCCGAGGTCAATTCCAAGAAGGACAAGGAAAGCTCCGCAATGCTCCATAAGGTGAGTCAGGAGGACCTCGTAAAGTTTGGTATTATCCCTGAGCTTATCGGCCGTCTGCCCGTAGTCACAGTGCTTGACGACCTTGACGAGGACGCTCTCGTGCGTATCCTTGACGAGCCTAAGAACGCGCTTATCAAGCAGTACAAGTACCTGTTCAAGGCTGACGATATCGAGCTCCAGTTCAACGATGAGGCAAAGCGTGCTATTGCTAAGAAGTCTATCGAGAGAAAGACAGGCGCTCGTGGTCTGCGCTCTATCGTTGAGGCTACACTGCGTGATATCATGTTCACAGCTCCCAGTGATGAGTCTATCAAGAAGATAACCATTACTGCAGAGTGTGTTGACGGTACAGGCGAGCCTATTATCGAGCGCGATAAGAAGGCAAAGGCTAAGAAGACTGAAAAGGCTTAATAATTGACGGCAGGCAGGATCATGTCTGCCGTTTTTTTCGGAGGATATATGAGTGCATTTGAACTGATCTACGAGCAGGTCAGAAAGATACCCCGCGGCAAGGTAGCGACCTATGGACAGATTGCAATGCTTGCAGGAAACCCGCGCTGGTCGAGGGTAGTCGGATATGCTCTTCACGCAAATCCCGATCCCGACGGGATCCCGTGCTATCGTGTAGTCGATCGCATGGGCAGGCTTTCCGAGGCATTCGTTTTCGGTGGAGTTAATAAGCAGAAAGAGCTTCTGCAGGCAGACGGGGTAGAGGTAAGTGAGGACAACAGGGTAGACCTTGAAAAGTATCTCTGGAACGGGCTGTAATATACTTCTTCTTGACATTTACTGTTGGATAAGATATAATAAATATATAT
>JAZNWG010000029.1:0-1775 GCA_045593225.1 Oscillospiraceae bacterium | reverse complement strand
GCCGCTTGTACTGATTTGGTCGAACAGGCAGGCTATGAGGTGTTTGTTCAGCCGAAGTCGGTAAATATCGGCGGCGATGAGAATTTCCCTGCGGAGGTGGCTTTCTGCAAAGGTCCTCTCGGCGAGGAGATAGAGTTTTTCTGTCAGAAATGGAATTGTGAATAAATCACATCGGCGGAGTGAATATCTCCGCCGAAATTGCTTTCCTATTGACAAATCCGCCCGTATGCAGTATAATAATCAAGTCCCAAATGGGACTATGGAGGGCGACTATGAACAGAAAAACACATCAGCTTCTGAACGATGTTGACCGTGCGATAATCAAATTCCGTGGGGTGTATTCCGCATGGTCTAAGAAGCACGGCATCAGCTACAACGAAATGCTTGTATTATATTCTATCCGTGACAACGGCTACTGCACGCAGAAAATGATATGCGACAGCTATCTTATCCCGAAGCAGACCATCAACAATGTGATAGGCGGTATGCTGAAAAACGGCTATCTCTGCGACTCCGCCGAAAACGGCACAGGTCGTGAAAAGGCTTATATCTTCACCGACAAGGGAACAGCCTATGCAAAGCCCCTGCTTTCCTCTATCAATACAGTGGAGGAAAGGGCGGTAAAGGCGATGGGCTATGAAAAAATACGGCTCATGACGGAGCTTTTGTGCGAATATGACAGGGTGCTGGGCAACGCCCTCACAGACGAGGTGTAGTATGCAGGATATCAGACAGCACAGCGATTATTTCGGCACTGAAAAGATAAGCAGGATACTTTTCAGAATGGCGCCGCCCGTAATGCTCGCACAGCTTATTCAGGCGCTTTATAATATCATCGACAGCGTGTTTGTGGGCAGGTATTCCGAATCGGGACTTACCGCCCTTTCCATCGTCTATCCGTTACAGCTTCTTATGATAGCACTTGCTGTTGGAACAGGCGTCGGAATAAACACCGTAATGGCGGCAAAGCTGGGACTTTCCCAGAGCGAAAAGGCTGACGAATACGCAGGCACAGGAACTCCCCTTGCGGTCGCTCTGTGGGCGGTCTTTGCGGCGGTGTGCTATGGGATAATGCCGCTTTACGCTAGGTTACAGACCGATTCTCCCGAGGTCATTGCCGATGTCGTGACATACGGCAGGATAGTCTGCGTGTTCAGCTTTGGCTTGTTTTTAGAGAGTATATGGACGAAAGTTTTACAGGCTCGGGGAGATATGAAAACTCCAATGCTTGCACAGATTCTCGGTGCGGTGACGAATATCATTCTTGACCCGTTGCTCATCTTCGGAATGCTCGGACTTCCCGAAATGGGAATTGCAGGTGCGGCGGTGGCTACTGTCGCAGGGCAGGTGGGGGCGGCTCTGGTGGTGATGAAAAAGGGCTTTTACAGGTCGCCGTCATTGAAGAAATATCCTCATTATGTGGGGAAGATATTCCGTTTGGGGCTTCCGAATATCCTTATGCAGTCGGCTTATACGCTGTATATCTTCGGGCTGAATATGATACTCGCAACGTTCTCGGATGCGGCTGTGACGGTTCTTGGACTTTACTATAAGTGGCAGACGTTCTTCTTTATTCCGCTTGGTGCAATGCAGACCTGTATCGTGCCTGTAATCAGCTTCAACTATGCCGCAAGGAACACCGAACGCTGCAAGAAAACGCTGAACACAGCGATACTTTTCGGCTGGGCACTGATGTTTCTCGGAACGCTGTGCTTTGCCATTATCCCTGAGCCTATGCTGAGGTTCTTCTCGTCTGACGAGGAGGTCATCCGCAT
>JAZNWG010000028.1:0-3851 GCA_045593225.1 Oscillospiraceae bacterium | reverse complement strand
ACATGGCTACGATCCGACTTGAAAAGGATTGACCCTTCGGGTGTTTTTCTACTATCTTATACGCATGAGAACGCTTTCGATAAGCGTATTTTTCTGAGCGATGTATTCAGCAAAAGGAAGCTCACAGCTGTTGTGGTTGTTCTCAGCGTACGACCTCGCATACTGAGGATCTGCATTCAGGAAATCCCTGAAATTGACCAGCCTTTTCCAGCCAACGCTGCCTACTGCGACCACAAACACCTGATATGTACGCAGCCCGTCGCACTGAAGATAAAATACCCTCGCGAACGAAACATAAGAGGTATCTTCCTCAAAGCCGTCCACAGTAAGCGCAGAGCACACCATATCCACATTCTTGTCAGACACCACGCCAAGCGCAATGTCAATGACAGGATTTGCTGCTATTGACGGCACTGCCGTGCTGCCGACATGCCTGATATCGGTATTTATTCCGCCGAGCAGCTTTTCAAGCCTTTTCATCATAAGATAAGCCTGTATCTGCCATTCGTCATCGTGCGGACAGATAGCTACTGTGCGGGGAGGAACACCAAGTATCACTTTTTGGGCTGCTGGGGCTGCTGTGCTCTCTGAGCCTGAGCCTGCTGCTGAGCTTTCATAGCCTGCTGCTTTGCAGGGTCTATCTGGATATCATTGCCGCTATTGAGGGTCTTTCTCATTACACGGAGATTTGTGATATCCTTGGAAAGCAGCTCCTCTACTCTCGCAAGCATCTTGTCTGTAAACTCGTTTGTGGAGGTACGGGTAAGGTTAGAACGAGCCTGTGCATTGCTGATCTCCTCAGTAGCGCGCTTGCGTGCCTCTTTCATTATGCTGTTCTGGTCAAGCAGCTCGTTTCTGCGCTGCTCTGCCTTGCGGATAATATCCTCCGCCTCGCGCTTTGCATCGGAGATGATGCGGTTCTTGTCCGCAACGACATTCTGAGCCTGCTGGATCTCCTTGGGAAGAACGAGGCGCATCTCTGTCGCGATCTCGTCGATCTGTGCAACATCTACCATGCTCTTCTTGGAGAGCGGTACGGGAGTGGCTTTTCTAACCACCTCATCAAGCATCGAAATAAGGTCTAAAAGGCTGTAATCCATTTGTAATTCCGTCCTTTCCGTCAGTTGTTTTTATTTTCAGCCGCTTTTCTCGCGGCGGTAAATTCGCTGTTTAGCTTCTGCACTATCTCCTTGTGGATACAATCGGGAACGTACTTTCCGATATCTCCGCCGAACATCGCCACCTGCTTGACCATGCTGGAGGAAACAAAAGTGGTGTTCTGGCTTGCGGGAATAAATACAGTTTCTGCGCGGGGATTGAGGTCCTTGTTTGTATGTGCCTGCTGGAACTCCGACTCGAAGTCGGTTGTAGCACGCAGACCCTTTACGATAACATCAACGTCCTCGCGAGTGTTGAAGTAATCTGCAAGCAGTCCGTCATAGCTCGCTATCTCCACGTTGGGGAGATGAGCAGTCGCCCTACGCAGGAACTCGCACCTCTCGGGAATGCTGAATGCAAAAGTCTTGAATGGGTTTATAAACACCACCACGATAAGCTTGTCAAACATCTTTGATGCGCGTGTGATGATGTCAAGATGACCGTTTGTAACGGGATCGAAGCTGCCCGGATAAATGGCTGTTTTCATGATAGATTATCCTTTCGCTGTTATTCTTCGTCCTCATCATTTTCTTTGGGGCGATAAATAGTAATTGCTGTGCGCGAGTGCTTAAGCACCTTTGCTATCTCAAATCTGCCGAGATCATGCGGAAGCGTAAGCTCCTTTTCATGCTCGCAGATTATGATTCCGCTGTCAGACATCTTCTCCTCAAGATGCGGAAGCACCTTGCTCAGTATCTTTAAATTATAGGGCGGATCAAGTATCGCTATATCAAACGTCGCCCTAGTGCTTTTAAGAAACGCGGTAAACGGCATATTTACTACGTGCGCCCTGTCCTCTAATTTGGTATGAGCAAGATTCTGCTTCACTACCTTTATAGACGCGATCGCAGAATCCACGAAATACGCTTCCTTCGCACCGCGGCTTAACGCCTCGATTCCGAGCTGTCCGCTTCCCGCAAACAGGTCAAGCACCGTGCGTCCCTCTATCTCAAACTGAATGGCGGAGAAGATAGCCTCCTTAACACCGTCGGTGGTAGGTCTTACGACCTCTGTGCCCTCGACCGTGATAAGCTTGCTGCCCCTCGCCGAGCCTGTAATAACTCTCATTTAAAATCTCTCCTGAATAAATTCGTACAGCTCGCTCGCCTTTTCCGCGCTTATCTTCGCGGTTATGCGAAGCTGCTCGGCAGTGGCGTCTTTAAGCCCCTGCTTTGTCTTAAACTCCTTTAACAGTGCGTGAGCCTTTGCCTCACCTATGCCCTTTACCTCGGTCAGTTCTAAGCCATAGGTCTTCTGCTTGTGCTTTACGCGCTGGAAGGTTATCGAATAGCGGTGAACCTCGTCCTGTATGTTAGTCAGCAGCTTGAACAGCGCCTTGTTTGCGCTTACCGATATCTCGCCGCCCTCTTTTGCAATGGCGCGCGTGCGGTGCTTGCTGTCCTTTACAAGACCGAAAAGCGGAACGTCTATTTCAAGCTCACGCAGCACCTCGGCAACCGCCGCAACGTGACCCTTACCGCCGTCAAGCAGTATAAGGTCGGGAAGCGGCGAAAAGCCCTCATCGCCGTCCAGATAGCGCTGCATTCTGCGGCGCAACACCTCCTGCATACACGCATAGTCGTCAATTCCGACCACGTCCTTTATGTTGAACCTGCGATATCCTGCCTTGAACGGCCTGCCGTTGCGGTAAACTATCATGCCACCAACTCGGCCTGTTTCACCGAAATTCGATATATCGTAGCTTTCTATGCAAAGCGGTATCTTTTCCAGCCCCAGCAGGTTTTTGAGGTCCTCCAGAGCGTTTATCTCCTTGGCCGTCCTGCCTACTTTAAGCGCAAGATACTCGCTCGCATTGCTCTTTGCAAGCACCACCTGTGCAAGTCCTTCTCCGCGCTGCGGGATAACGAATTTCACCGCATGGCCTATCTTGTCGCGAAGCAGCCGGGTCACTATCTCCATGTCCTCAAACTGCTCGTCGATGTAAATCTCCTTGGGTATCTCCTCGCGGTCGGGATAGTAGCTCAGCAGAAAATCACGCCTCATCGCAGCGGGATCATACTCATCACCTATAAAGAAATTTTCCTTATCAACAAGCCTGCCGCCGCGGTATTTCACCACCGCAACGCTTGCAAGGCTTATGTTCTGCGCGAGCGCAACTATATCATAATCGTCTGTCTTGTAGTCGAATATCTTCTGTGAATTATGAAGCCTTGCTATCGCCTGTATCCTGTCGCGAAGCTTTGCCGCCTTCTCGAATTCAAGGTTCTCCGCAGCCTCCTCCATCTCCTTTCGGAGCTGATCTGCGGATTTCTGGCTGCCGTCCTTAAGGTACTGCAGCGCCTCGTCGATTATCTTCTTGTACTCCTCCGAGGATATCTTTCCCCTGCATACTCCCATGCACTTTTTGATGTGCATATTAAGACAGGGGCGCTCCTTGCCGAAGTCCATCGGAAAGCTCTTGCGGCAGGTCGGCAGCATGAATATGGTGTTAGCCTCCTCCACCGCCTGCTTTACAGTAAAACCACTGGTAAACGGCCCGAGGTAATCGGCGTGCTTGTCGCTTGTATTGAGAGCGTAGCTTATTCTCGGATACGCGCCGTGGGATATCTTGATGTAATTATAGCCCTTGTCGTCCTTTAAAAGGATATTGTATTTCGGCTTGTGCAGCTTTATAAGACTGCATTCCAGCACCAGCGCGTCAAGCTCACTGGGACAGACGATAAAATCAAAAT
>JAZNWG010000027.1:0-3953 GCA_045593225.1 Oscillospiraceae bacterium | reverse complement strand
CATGATGATATCAGAAGCTTCGTATGCACTTCCTGCAGTGAGCTGAGCGATCGTAATGCCTACATCAGCAAGCTCAAGTGCCTCGGCATCAGTTGTGCGTGTGCCTGTCATAGCAACGACCTCGCCCTGCTTTTTAAGCTGGTCTAGGATATAGAGCTTCTGTTCGGGTGTGACTTTTGCGTAGATATCGGCATCAAACTGAAGCTCAGAGCCATATTTTACTGACTGCGAGATCTGCTTTCCTGTGATAGTCTTGCCTGACAAGCCAACCATTTTAGCTGTAGCTTCGGCAACGTGAGGGCTGTCCTCAGATAGCATAACTACCTTGACGCCTGCCATGGTGCAGGCCTTCACTGCGCCTGCTACCGAATCCCTTAAGGGCGCCGATAAAGCAACGAAACCAACAAAAGTATAAGCAAAGCCTGCAGTAGCATCACAGTCGCGCTCAACCGCATCGGCGCATGCAATAGCCATTACACGGTAGCCAGCGGCATAGTATTCACGCTGCTTCTTCTGTATGCTGAACAGCTGATCGCCCTTGAATTTGCAGAGCGGCAATATCTGTTCGGGCGTACCTTTTACACAGTAAAGACGGGATTCGCCTACCTGCCATAAAGCACCGCTCACAACACCGTTGCTCTCGGGAATGCGTTCAAGGAACGTGTTTTCATCATAGATATCATTGATATTTTCATCAAAGAAGCCAGCTTTGACTAGTAAAGCGCGCTCTGCTTCGTCAGTGGTATTTTTGTCACAAGCGAGAACCGCAACCTTGTACAGAAGCTCCTCGCTCTTAGTGTACACGCTTTTTACTTCAAGATGACTCTTAGCTATTGCACCCTGTTTCTCAATGCAAAGTACGGAAACGGAGTTAAGACGCTCAACAACGCTGAGGGACTTGACAATAGCAGATCTGCCTATCATGTCTGTAGCACACTTGATATAGTAAAAACGAATAATTGAAGAAATGCCCACGGGAATGAAACAAAGACCGAGTGTAATTCCTCTGAGAGCGGAATCAACAACGTTGTTTCCTGATACGAGCCAGAATATCAGGGAAATAAGTGCAAGAACAGCGGCAATTGCTGAAGCAAAAGGAACTATGCTCCGAACGGTTCTCTCCATTCTTGTGTAATAATGATGATCGTCCACCTTTTCGCCGATCTTCTGATAGTACTTGGTATCTACTCCTGCCGCGCTGACCTTGCATATAGCAATTCCTGTGAGGATCGTTGTTCCGCTGTAAACAAACGACTGGCTGAGCTCGGTCTTGCTTTCAGCTCCGGGGTATTTAGCGATCGGCTTATTGGATCCAGTGAAGATGCTTTCGTCTGCTGTGACATCACGGGCTTCCTGAATGTAAGCATCTGCAGGAACTCTTTCTCCCGCCTGAACAACAAGTATATCCTCGGGAACGATGAATTCCTTTTCGATAAGCTCCAGCTTTCCGCCACGGATAACACGGAATTTCATAGCTGTGGAGGTTTTGATGTCATGTAGCTTCTTATCGGATTCTATTCCGAAATAGATCTCGGTAAAAGCATATATTGCATCAATAAGCAATATGATAAGTCCAGCTGCAACATTCGATGCAAAGAAGCTCAAAACACCAGCAACAAACATTAAAAGAAAAGATGGAGAAATTATCACCTTCGCAGGAGAAAAAGCTTCTGTCTTCTTTTCGCTTTTAGTGTACACATTATATCCATAAAGCTCTGTGTTTCTATCTATATCACTTTCAGTCAGGCCGAAATAGTCACCTTTAAAATTAAAAAACTGTGCCATTATTTACACCTTTCGCAATTGTCAAATTTTAACAATTATAGCTTTCACTATATATAATATTGTCGCACATTTTGCCTAAAAAATCAAGTAGTTTTCTATAATTTAAAGAAAAAAACAGCCGTACACTAAGCACGGCTGTAATCATTATACTGACTGCGCTGTATAAAGCTTGTAGTAGTCACCCTTCTTAGCGATAAGCTCGTCATGAGTGCCTGCTTCTGTTATACCTTTATTTGATACATACATGATCTTATCACAGCTTCTGATAGTAGAGAGTCTGTGTGCGATAATAAAGGAGGTTCTACCCTGCAGCAGATGATTTAGACCATTCTGCAGGTAGCGCTCAGTCTTGGCGTCAATCGAAGATGTTGCTTCGTCAAGGACAAGTATCTTCGGATCAGATACAATCGTCCTTGCAAAGGCTATAAGCTGCTTCTGACCCTGTGAGAGTCCTGCACCTCGCTCATTAACTACTGTATCGTAGCCTTCCTTAAGCGACATAACATAATCGTCAATACCTACGATCTTACAAGCGGCTCTGATCTCATCATCGGTAGCATCAAGCTTGCCATATCTGATGTTATCGCGGATAGTGCCGCTGAAAATGAAGCTATCCTGAAGCATTATTCCCATCTGTGAACGCAGAGACTTCAGCGTTACCTTGGAAATATCACTGTCATCGATGCGGACTGTACCGCTGTTGATATTGTAGAAGCGTGAGATAAGGTTTACTATTGTCGTTTTGCCTGCACCTGTAGGTCCTACCAGAGCAATACTCTCACCTGCTTTAATATCAAAGCTGAGGTTTTCGAGGATATTGATGCCCTCCTCATAAGCAAATGTGACATTCTCGAAATGAACATCGCCCTTGATCTCAGGCATTTCTGTTGCATTTTCAATATCATCAACTGTAACAGGTTCGTCCATCATCTCGAAAATACGTTCAAGGTATGCGACAGCATTGATGAATGTATTCATGAGGTTAGAAAGGTTCATCAAGGGCTGCCAGAAACGAGCTGAATAGTCAGTCATTGCAAGTATAGTACCAAGCGTGATCGCATCGCCCAGCATAAGCAGACCAACTCCGAAAATACCTGCTCTTACAGTTATAGAAATAATATCAGTCGTTGGCCACACAAGGTTTGAAAAGCCGACAGCACGCATCCAGGATTTCTTATAAGCTTTTGCGAGCTTGTCGTTTATCTCAGCGTTTTCTTCCTCGCGGGTGAATATCTGCGATATCTTTACTCCGACGATGCTCTCATGAAGATAAGCGTTCATATTGGAGCTTTTATTCGATACCGACTGCCATGCCTTGCGCTGGTGGCTTTTGATTATAAGCATAACTGCGGCAAAGATAGGAAGCCCAGCCATAGTTACAAGCGCAAGCTGCCAGCAGACAAAGAACATAAATATAGTAATGAATATAAGGTTGAATATCTCCAGAATAAAGTTTATCAGACCGTTTGTCATAAGGTCGGATATAGAGTTGATATAATTGATTATTCTTGTGAGTATTTTACCGTGAGGACGGCTGTCATAGTACTCAAAAGACAGGTGCTGCATGTGCTCAAAAAGGTCTTTTCTGATATCATAAACAATGTCCTGTCCTACCTGTGTCATCATTTTAGAGCGCAGCTTTGCGAAAATTACGCTTATTACAATACAAGCCAGAACGCCTACTCCACTGAGAATAAGCTGAGGAATAGTATCAGTGTTGCTCATGTAGTTGTCAATCGCATTCTGGACGATGAGCGGAGAAAGCAGGCCTATAATAACAGCTATTGCACTCAGAGTGAGAGAAAGTGCAACCTTTTTCTTGTAGCGTCCAACGTAGATCAATGCACGCTTAAGATGTCGTATGTCAAATGGGGTTTCAAGGGTCTCATCGACGTCAAATTTATTTCTTGCCACTTTTTCTCCCTCCTTTATTTCTGAAGATCGTATACTTCACGATAGTAGCCATCATTCATGATCAGCTCTTCGTGAGTACCCTGCTCAAGTATCTTACCGTCCTTGAGAACGATTATCTTGTCTGCGTATCTGGCAGTTGAGATTCGCTGTGCAATAATTATCTTGGTACACATATAATCAAGGTTTTTGAGCGAATCCTGGATATGCTTTTCTGTCTCGAGGTCAACAGCAGAGGTCGTATCGTCAAGAATAAG
>JAZNWG010000026.1:0-1614 GCA_045593225.1 Oscillospiraceae bacterium | reverse complement strand
CAACATATCTGAAGCCCTCGACGAAAGGGAAGAAGTAGTTGTGGAAAACGTCCTGACCCGTTGCAGAGAGCGTGCACATAGTTCTGCCGTGGAAGGAGTTCACCAGCGTGATGATGTTGTGGCGTCCCTTGCCATACTTATCAAAGCTGTATTTTCTTGCTATCTTTATAGCACACTCGTTAGCTTCCGCACCGCTGTTGCCGAAGAACATATCAGTGTAGCCTGCGGTCTCGCAGAGTGCCTTCGCGAAATCAGCCTGTACCTTGGTGTAGTAGTAATTCGAGGTGTGCTGGATATTGTGAGCCTGCTCGCAGACCGACTTTACCCATGCTTCGTTACAGTAACCAAGAGAGTTAGTTCCGATTCCGCTGCCGAAATCTATATATTGCTTGCCGTTTTCGTCAGTGGCAATACGATCTTCGCCTTTATCAAGAACAAGATCATATCTGCCGTAGCTAGGCATGACATATTTGTTGAATTGTTCTATTGTACTCATTTCTGTTACCTCTTAGGGAATGATCATTGTACCTGCACCGAGGTCGGTCAGCAGCTCAATGAGAATGGAGTGGGGAATACGTCCGTCAATGATGTTAGCCTTGGGAACACCGCGGCGGACAGCCTCAACACAGCACTCTACCTTGGGGATCATACCGCCCGAAACGATACCCTGCTTTTCAAGATAGGGTATCTCACTTACACCTACGGTGTGGATAAGTGTATTTTCGTCGTCCTTATCCTCAAGCAGACCGATGATATCGGTCATAAGAATAAGGCTGGAGGCCTTAAGCTCTGCGGCGATTCTTGCAGCAGCAGTGTCGGCGTTGATATTGTAAACGGTCTTTCCGTCACCGCCTGTTGCAACAGTAGATATGACAGGGATATAACCGTTATCGAGAGCAGTTGTGATAACACCTGTATTCACCTGTGTTATCTCTCCAACATATCCGAGCTGAGGGTCAAGCTCTTCAGCAACAAGCAGATTGCCATCAAGGCCGCAAAAGCCCATTGCATTGCCGCCATGGCTCTGGAGCAGGGCAACAAGATCCTTGTTTACCTTACCTGCAAGCACCATCTGAACGATGTCTACTGTTTCCTCGTCGGTATAGCGCAGACCGTTGATGAACTTGCTCTCCTTGTTGGTCTTTTTAAGCATTGCATTGATCTCGGGACCGCCACCGTGTACCAGCACGATCTTGATGCCAACCAGTGAAAGCAGTACGATATCGCTCATAACTGCCTGCTTAAGTTCGTTGTTTGTCATTGCATTGCCGCCGTATTTTACGACAACAACCTTGTCGTGGTATTTCTGAAGATAGGGGAGAGCCTCAATCATGACATTGGCTCTTACATCATAATCTATATACATTGATCTTCCTCCAATTATGTACGATACTCTGCGTTTATCTTAACATACTCGAATGTAAGATCGCAGCCCCATGCAATTGCGCTTGCGTCACCGCTGTGCAGATCGACGAGCACCTTTATCTCGTCCTCGCCGAGTATCTCGCTTGCAGTTTCTTCGGAGAAGCTTATTCCTGCTCCGTTCACACAAACAGTAAGCTTGCCCTTTTCGCTTGCAAGCTCTACAGATACCTTGCTGATATCGAAATCACC
>JAZNWG010000025.1:0-7700 GCA_045593225.1 Oscillospiraceae bacterium | reverse complement strand
GGCCTCCGACTTGCGCGCAACACCTGTAAGAGTGCCACCTGTGCCGACGCTTGCAACAAACACGTCAATATCACCGTCAAGGTCGTCCCACAGCTCGGGGCCTGTCGTTTCATAATGCGCAAGAGCGTTTGCGGGATTATCAAACTGCGAGGGGATAAAGCCGTGAAGCTCCTCTTGCAGCTCCTTTGCCTTTGCAATAGCTCCGCTCATGCCGTCCTTTCCAGCTGTCAGCACTACCTCTGCGCCGTAAGCCGCAATAAGCTTTCTACGCTCTATCGACATGGTATCGGGCATAGTAAGGATTACGCGGTAGCCGCGGCTTGCGCCGACTGCAGCAAGTCCGATTCCTGTATTGCCGCTTGTGGGCTCGATGATAACTCCGCCTTTTTTGAGCAGCCCGCGCTTTTCCGCGTCATTTATCATATACAGCGCAACTCTGTCCTTTGCGCTGCCCGCGGGGTTTGAGCGCTCAAGCTTTGCAAAAAGCTCTGCTTTCGCGCCGTTCTTTTCCGAAAAGCCTGCCAGCTTCAGCACAGGAGTGCCGCCGATAAGCTCTGAAATATTGTTATAAAACATAATTTACTCCTTAAGCCAGCGCTCCAGCTCTGCGATGAGCCGCGATATTTCAAGCGGCTTTGCGATATGGCTGTTCATGCCTGCCTTTTTTGCTTTTTTAACATCATCTACAAATGCGTTTGCTGTCATTGCGATGATCGGGATATCTGCCGCATCGGGTCTTGAGAGCGCACGTATCCTGCGTGTCGCCTCGTGACCGTCAAGCTCGGGCATCTGGATATCCATGAAGATAAGGCTGTAATAGCCTTCAGAAGACTTTGAGAACATCTCGACTGCCTTTGCGCCGTTTTCAGCGATCTCAGTCACAAGACCAGCCTGAGAAAGGAACTCGGACGCTATCTCAGCATTGAACTGGAGGTCCTCAGCAAGTAGTATGCGCTTTCCGCCGAAATTATAATCAGAAAGACGCATTTTCCTGGGCTCGTCCATAGATATCTCTGCAAAGCGATCGGAGATATGCTCCTCGCCGCGCTTAAGGCAGACAGTTATCTCGAACAGCGAGCCCTTGCCTACCTCGCTCTTTACGGTGATATTGCCGTTCATCATTCTTGCGATATTTAAAGCGATACTCATGCCGAGGCCTGTACCCTCGACCTTTGTAATACGTTTGTCGTCAGCGCGCACAAACGGATCGAACACTTTCTCGACAAATTCGCTTGTCATGCCAACACCGTTATCCTCGACCGTAAACATATATCTCGCGATATCCTGACGGTCAGGCTCGATCTCCTCGGCTTTAAAGCATATCAATCCACCATCAGGAGTGTACTTCACTGCATTTCCGAGGATATTGGTAAGCAGCTGGCGCAGCTTTGTAGCATCGCCCTTTACGCAGGTATGCATCGGACGGATATCGCAGACAAGCTCATGCCCACGCTTTTCTGCAAGCGGCTTAACGATCTTGATCGTATCATCAAGGAAGCGCTGCATATCAAAATCATCTTCTGAAAGCACTGTCTTGCCGCTTTCAATAGCACTGAGATCCAACACATTATTGATGATCCCAAGCAGGTGCCTTCCCGAATACTCTATCTTTTCCATGCAGTCCTGAACACGCTTCGGATCATCGATATGTTCCTTTGCAATCTGCGCCATGCCAAGTATGGAATTAAGCGGTGTGCGGATATCATGGCTCATCTGCGACATGAATAACGTTTTTGCGCTGTTTGCCCTCTGCGCCTGATAGAACGCATCACGTATAGCCTGCTCGATACGCTTGGTTTCCTCGCTTTCGCTGGTAACGTTCTTTACATAGGTAAGGCCCCAGACCTCATCGGTCTGAAGATCCTTAGTAAGGATCACCGCCTCGCGGAAAACTCCCTTTTTACCGTTTAAGAAAAACTCATACTCGGTATCAAACGAACGTCTGTTGCTTTTGAACATATCAAGCAGAGTTTCTGTGCAATAGGTCTTTTCGAAGACCTCCGCTTCCTCGCCGGAGGTGATATATTTCGATTTACGCCTTATATATTCATTATATGAGCACGGGCAGGACAAACCAAGCTCGGGAACGAGAGGATCTACGCCATCGGTCTCTATAACCTCATCATACAGCACATCGGTAGAAACATTGAACGTATATACAGCCATTGCCGAAGATAATATTGCCTGCTTATACTGACGCTCGGAACGAAGCGCGTATTCAAGCATCTGCTGTTCTTTTATCTGGCGCTCCTTTTCTGCATTTATAGCCTGAATCATTACAAGCGCCATCAGAGGCTCGCCGTCCTCGTCAAAAGACGAAGCAAAGGCCTGTATTCTTACCCACTCGTGCTGACCGGTAACGAAATTCTTACGGCGCACCTCGGTCTCAATGATCTTCTCGCCGTCTGAAAAACGCTTTCGCATGCACTCGACCCTGAACTTGTCGAGCATCTCAGCACGCTTTTCTTCCTCGCATTCACAGAAATATACATATCTTGTGACCTCGTCATCGTAAAAGCCACGCATGTCAAAGGTCTCGGCATACTCACCAGCGCGAGTATTGGACGAATACCATTTGCCTGTCTTCAGATTTACAAGGTCTATGTCCTCATAAGGCAGTATAAGTCCGTTGATAAGCTTTATTCTCAGCGCGTCCTTGAACTCCGTATGACGATTTTCCGATATATCTCTCAGTACCAGCATTTCCTTGTACTGAGATGCAAAATCACCCTTGAAGCGCACGATACGCAGTCTTACCCATTTGTAGGAGTGCGTTCTGGGATCAAGGCAGCGTATCTCCTCAAGGCGCTCATCGGTAGCCTTGTAGAAATATTGCATAAGCGTCCTGCGTACAGTCGCTTCATTGAACTTGTCGCAGTCCTCTCTTGCAACCAGCGCAGAAAATGTATCGCGCCAGCTATCGTATGTATAGCTCTTTCCAAGCACCTTTCCAACATTGAACATATCCTTGACAAGTCTTATCTTGTTGTTTTCAAGGTCGCACAGAGCGCACAGCGAAAGATTATCCATCATCGCTTCCGCCAGCATGTTCTTCAGGATGACGGTATCATATTCCTCATCGGCTGTGTCGCCCTCGGTATTGAGTTTGAAATATCCGCGGACAAAATATCCAGCTTCGCTTTCCTCGGCATGAACACCGATACAGCTGATATCAAGCACCTCTCCAAAAGGATGCTGCCATCTGAAGCGCGCCTCTGCCTTTAAGCCGGAGATACAGTTTTCAATAGCCTTCAATACCGTTTCGCGATCCTGCTGGAATACATTTTTGAACATCTCGGATTTGAGCGCTGCGGGATCAAGCGAAAGGTCAAAGCCCATCATCTGACGGAATTCCTCATCTATAAATAATGCCGCAGGCTTTCGGTCAACTATCTCCAGCGAAAACAGGCCCATTACAGTGTGCAGTTCAGTTCCACCATCGATGATATGCTGTTCTGTATAATCCATTAGCCTTCTCCTTCAACTTAATCTCTGCTGTACAGATCGCGGGTGTAGACCTTATCCGACACATCGGAAAGCTCCTCACTCAGGCGATTTGCAAGAATGATATCTGATATCTCCTTGAAGCTGTCAAGCTCTGAAAACACCTCGTAATCGTAAAAGCTCTGCTTATCCTTTAATGCAGGCTCGTACACGACAACACGGATTCCCTTTTTGCTGAGCCTTTTCATTATTCCCTGTATAGATGAATGTCTGAAATTATCGGAGTCGGATTTCATCGTCAGACGGTACACACCGACGGTCTGAGGTCGTTTTGCCGCTATCTGCTCGGCAATGAAATCCTTACGAGTTTTGTTTGCGCTGACTATCGCGCCGATTATCTCATTCGGGACATCGGCAAAATTCGCAAGCAGCTGCTTCGAGTCCTTCGGCAGGCAATAGCCGCCATAACCAAAAGACGGATTATTGTACTGCGAGCCTATCCTTGGGTCAAGGCCGACTCCGTCTATTATCTGCTTTGTATCAAGCCCCTTCATCTCGCAGTAGGTATCGAGCTCGTTGAAATAAGCCACTCTCAGCGCGAGGTAGGTATTTGAAAAAAGCTTTACAGCCTCCGCCTCCGTAGGCTGTGTAAAGAGCGTCGGGATATCTTGTTTTATTGCGCCCTGTGTCAGAAGCTCAGCAAATTCGCGGGCTCTTTTCTGCGCGTCGGGACTGTTCTGCGGCGCTCCGACTATGATACGCGAGGGATAAAGGTTATCGTAAAGCGCTCTGCCCTCACGCAGGAACTCGGGAGCGAAGATTATGCGGTTGCAATCAAATCTCTCCCTTGCCGTTACAGTATATCCCACAGGAACAGTAGAACGGATAACTATCGTCGCACTGTTGTTTACTGAAAGCACCTGTTGTATAACACTCTCAACAGAAGACGTATCGAAATAATTCTTGTCGGGATCGTAATTTGTAGGTGTAGCGATCAGGATCAGTTCTGCAGTACGGTATGCGCTTTCCGCGTCTGTAGTCGCAGTAAGACAAAGCTTCTTTTCGGCAAGATACTTTTCGATGTATTCATCAGATATCGGCGAAATACCGCAGTTCAGCAGCTCCACTCTGTCAGCCGATATATCAACTGCCGTAACGTTATTGTTCTGTGCAAGCAACACTGCATTCGCAAGACCTACATAGCCCATACCCGCAACCGCTATCCTCATTTTTTCACTTCCCTATACTTAATTCATATTTACTTAAGCTCCACAACGGTAACGCCTGTTTCGCCTTCGCCGTAAACGCCGAGACGATAGCTCTTTACCGAGGGATTGGACTTCAGCGACTGATGTATCGCCGCACGAAGCGCACCCGTACCCTTGCCATGGATAATGGTGAGCGTTTTCAGGCCCGACAGCATTGCACCGTCTATAAAGCGCTCTGTTTCCATAACGCCCTCCTCGGTCATCATGCCACGGATATCAAGCTCCATAGAGCCTTTACGCTCCATGTTGGACTTCACCTGCTTCTTTACCTTACCGCCTGTCGGCGCAGACTGCTTTTTCTTGTTTTCGATAAGGCGCAGGTTCTTCTGATTTGTCTTTACCTTCATCATGCCGACCTGCACAAAGCATGCGCCCGACATATTGGGAACAGTCAGAAGTGTGCCTTCCTTCTTTGTGTCAGCAAGCATTACGCTGTCGCCTGCCTTCAGAGGACGCGGCAGCACATATTCGTCGCTCTTTCGCTCCATGACAGGGTTAGCCTCGTCATGCATCTTGTTGAGCGTTCCGCCGACCTTCCCCTTTGCGGCACTGTATTTCTGACGGAATTCTTCCTTGTCCTTTACCTTTTTAAGCTCGTCCAGCTCATTGAGCAGGATATTGGAGCGCATACGAGTCTCCTCGATAATGCTCATCGCACGCTGACGCGCGTTTTCAAGCTCCTTTTCCTTCTGCGCTTCAAGCTCCGACAGCTTCTGCTTCAGCTCGCTCTCCGTCATCTTTGCGTTACGCTCGGAGATGGCTACGCTTTCTTTAAGCTCCTCAAGCTCCTGACGGGACTTCTCCAGCGCGTCTACCACCTGTTCAAAACGCTTGTTCTCGCTGCTTACGAGATTTTGTGCGCGCTCGATGACGAAATCGGGCATACCGAGCTTAGACGATATCGCGAATGCATTGGATTTACCCGGCACTCCCACGATAACGCGGTAGGTGGGCTTAAGTGTGTTTACATCAAACTCGCAGCAGGCATTCTCGACGCCCTCAGTCTCCAGCGCAAACATCTTTACCTCCTGATAGTGCGTTGTAGCAACTACCTTGGCATTGTACTGCTTCAGCTGGGTGAGGATAGACACCGCAAGCGCCGCGCCCTCAACGGGGTCGGTGCCGCTTCCGAGCTCGTCTATAAGCACTAAGCTGCGCTCGTCAGCCTTGTCAAGTATCTTAATAACATTAGTCATGTGCGAGGAGAATGTGGACAAGCTCTGTTCTATGCTCTGCTCGTCACCGATATCCACATAGATACCGCCGAATTCGCCGATGACGCTGCCATCGCCTGCGGGTATCATAAGACCGCACATCGTCATAAGCGTAAGCAATCCCACGGTCTTTATCGCAACCGTCTTACCGCCTGTGTTCGGACCTGTGATGATAAGGCAATCATAACCCTCGCCTATTTCCACGGAAATAGGAACTACAACATCGGCATTGATAAGAGGGTGGCGCGCATTGTGCAGCACGACTTTGGGCTCGTCAGAAATTTCAGCCGCAACGCCTTTCATCCTGGCACCGAGGTTTGCCTTTGCAAAATACAGCTCCAGTATCTCGGCAATGCGGAAATTATTCTGAATTGCATCGGCATTCTCGCCAACCTGCTCGGAAAGCTCACGTGTGATGCGCTCTATCTCTGCCTGCTCACGTGATTTCAGTACGCGTATCTCGTTGTTGGCTTCAACTACGCTCATAGGCTCAACGAAGAAGGTCTGACCTGTAGCGGAGGTGTCATGCACAAGACCGGGGACTTCATTCTTGTACTCCGAACGCACAGGCACAACATATCTTCCATCACGCATGGTTACGATGTTTTCCTGAAGATACTTCTGCGTATTCTTGTTTTTGATGAGCTTATCCAGCTGCTCGCGGATATGAAGACCCTGTCTTACTATCCTCTTTCGGATAGAGGATAGCTCCGCGCTCGCGCCGTCGGACATCTCTTCCTCTGAGATAATACTGTCGGAGATACGCTGTTCGAGGCTTTTAATGGGGAACAGCTCTCTGAAATACTCATCGAGAGTGTTTTCCACATTCTCGCACTGGCTGTACCAGTCGCATAGCATTCCTGTCTCGCGCAGTATCTCGGCAACGTCAAGCAGCTCTCTGAAGCTGAGTGCCGAGCCGCTCTTGCAGCGTTTCAGCGAGCCTGTGATATCCTTTATTTTTCTGAAGCGTGGTGTGCCGAATTTAGAGGACAGCTTGAATGCGTCGTCCGTCTTTTTAAGCTCCGAGCGCATTTTTTCGCCGTCAAATTCGGGTCTTAATTTCAGCGCCTGCTCGCGGCAGGTATCGCTGTATGTCTGCTCTGCAAGAAGCTCCAGTATCTTGTCAAGCTCTAATTTCTTATAATATTTATTCATTTTCTACCTCTTGTTTCTTAATTCGCAAACCAACACAGTATGACCTCGCCAGCGGCATACTGCTCCAGTTTCTATTATATCCAATTACGGGCAGAATGTCAACTAAAAAACAACGCCCCACGGCACAAAATGCCGCAGGGCTGCATGATTATTTTCTGGGTTTTCCGCAAAGGCTGCAAGAATCTGCATTTTCATTAAGGCTGCCGCACTTTGAGCACAGCCAGGTATCAGCTGCATCAGAGGGAGCGTTCTGCTGATTTTCAGCAGCTGTCAGATTCGTTTTCGAAAGCTTTTTATAACGTCCGCATGACGCACATTCGCTGATATGTTTGATATTCATATATCCGCACTCACATAGCCACTTACCCTCTGCAATCGCACGCTCGATCCGGAGTGATTTAACTCTCTCTTCTTCCCGGGCAAGCTGAGCTTCGTAATCACTTTTCTCTTCTCTGGACATATCAGCACACCAACCAAATATATCAAAAAGATCAGATAAAAAATCAAACATAAGAATTCCTTTATCCCTTACTATTTCCGCAAGAGTTGCAGAAATTAGCGTTTTCGTTGAGACTGCCACACTTAGAGCAGAACCAGATACCCTTGCTTACTTCGGGCG
>JAZNWG010000024.1:0-7579 GCA_045593225.1 Oscillospiraceae bacterium | reverse complement strand
TGCTTTTTCAGCTGCAACGTCCTCATCAACACTGTGAGCTATACGGCTGAGGCGCTCGGCATTCTCACGCTCTGCAACCTCATTGTCTATCTCAGCAAGGATACGCTCCTGCTCAAGGCGCTGATACTCCTCCTCTGCGAGAGCACGCTCCTCAACACGGCGCTTGTGGCTCTCAACCACCTTATTCTTGGTCTTCTTGACAGGATCGGAAATGCGGCGAACGAAGTCTACCACAGTGATCTTAGAGATGATAAGGAAATATACAAGTGCAAGGATAATGATAATAATACTTGCGCCAACAGGGCCGAGAAGCAGCAAGGTCGATCCGAGGATCATAGCCAGTACACCGCCACCACGGAACATATAACCGTCAACATAAAGATCGCCGAAGAACTCAAACATATCCTTAGCATCGGATACACCCACAGCAAATATCTGCACCATAGCACTGATAAGTATAGCTAAAATGATAAGACTGATGGTTGCTGTTCTTATCTTCTTTCTGGTGTTCTCGCCCGAAATGAGTAATGCAATGTAGATAACAGATGGACCGATAATGAACGCCGAGTATCCGAACATGCCATGCATGAAATCAAACAGAAGTCGCCAGCCCTCGCCTTCACCACCTGGAATGGCCGCACAAAGGGTAAGGAACAGTCCTATCGCGAACATTATTACAGAGGTAAGCCAACGGCTGTGCTTCTCTCTTTCGAGAGCCTCTTCGCGCAGGCGCTGCTTCTCCTTTTCTATCGAAGCCTTTGCGCGCGAAGAGGAGCTGGTTTTGGTAGCACCCTTCGCTTTGGTATTAGTAGAAGTTTTTTTATTTTCCGCCATGATGTCCTGACTTCCTTTACTTTTTACTGAATAAACTTAAATCTCTGAAATTACTGCTGTAAAAGCATAAAGATCGAATTACCTGTAATATGCTCCCACAAACCGGCAGCAACACAGGCTAAACCAAGAATCAATGTATATATACCGAATATCTTGAACCTATCCTTTTTGATAAGCCATGATACAAGCTTGATTGCAAGAAAACCTACTATGGCTGCTACAACAAAGCCAATTCCGAGCGCAACCCAGTCAAGCTGCATATCCGACTGAAGTGCATCACCAAGCTCCAGAACACTTCCCCCGAGGATAGCAGGTATGCCTAAAATAAATGCAAAGGTGATCGCTGTCTGCTTTTCAAGCCCACAGAAAAGACCTGCGGCAGTTGTGGAGCCTGAACGCGAAACACCCGGGAAAAGAGCAACACACTGGAACAGTCCGACTGTAATACCGTCCTTTACCTTCATATCCTCTCCGAGCTTTGCTCCGTTTGAGCATTTATCGGAAAGAAAGAGAAGCATAGCTGTGAAAATAAATGCAACGCCCTCGAAAACTATATCGCCATCACCAGAACGGCCTGTGAAGAATTCCTCAAACAAATAAAAAGGAACAAGTAAAAGAGTTGCAAGTATTACCATGAACATCATTCTGCGGTTGCTGTTCATGTTTTTCCATGAAAACTTACCTGTAAAAATATCCTTAATGGTCAGGAAGAATTCCTTTATCATGCCCCAGATAGTTTTCCAGAAAGCGGCAAAGACGGCAACCAATGTTCCGAGATGTAAAACGATCATCATAATGCTCGCTTCTTCACCACTGATACCCGTGATATGCTGGACGACCGAAAGATGTCCCGAGCTAGAAACAGGCAAAAACTCTGTCAGGCCCTGTACAACAGCCTGAATAATAACATTTATGTAATCCATATAAATTCCCCTTTTTATGTATGACCCGAGATCGGGTCTTATAGATTAAGATAATCAGACGGAACAGTTGAGATCAGCCTTCGCATCTGTTCCATACCATTAAGTGTCACATATTCGGCATAGCCATTCTGTGTCCTTTTGATTGCAACAGGCGTAACCGAGCTATCAGCAAACACATCAGCGAGATCGACGATAGTATAGATCATCGCTCACCGCTCCAATCACCGCCGTTTAACTGCGCGGTAGGTGATATTCTATCTGATGCTTTACCGCCCGATCGCGTTGTAGCCGCTCTGCGTTGTGTTGTTGTGTTTGCCGCAGTTTTTCGGGTAGATTTACGCTTGCCGCTTTCAGTGCCTTTACTTTCTATGAGATCATACAGGCACTCTACCGCATCAGAAAGCCCACCGAGGCGATCAATAAGCCCTTCTTTAACAGCTGTGTCACCATTCAGCACCGTTCCTACGTCCATCACCAGCTCGTCTTTCTCCATCATCAGCTCTTTAAATCGACGCGAGGTCATTTTGCTGTTTGCCGTTACAAAGCGTGTGATCCTGTCCTGCATCTTTTCAAAATAGGACATCGTCTGAGGAACGCCCAATACCATACCATTCATGCGAACGGGGTGGATAGTCATAGTAGCCGAGGGCACGATAAAGCTGACATCAGCACTGACAGCAAGCGGAACACCAATGGAATGTCCACCGCCAACAACTATCGAGACCGTTGGCTTTGACATACCTGCAATAAGCTCTGCAATGGCAAGACCTGCCTCCACGTCACCACCGACTGTATTGAGCACTATCAGCAATCCCTCAATGGTGCGATCCTCCTCGATAGCTACCAGAGCAGGAATTATATGCTCATACTTGGTGGTTTTATTCTGTGGCGGTAAGATGTAATGCCCCTCCACCTGACCTATGATAGTAAGGCAATGAATATTGTGTCGTGCATTGTCAGGGACACTTATACCGTTATCGGACTGCCGGCCCTGTTCTTCCTCGATATTTTCGTTATTATCGTTCATTCTATCACCCTTTCTGAAAAATCCATAACTATATTATTTCAGAAAAAGGTCATGATATGCAGACATAATAACGCACAATAATAGTATACCACAAAATTACTATAATTTCAAATGTTTTTTGACGATTTTTCTGCAAGTCCTGAATTTTTTATAAACTAATTCATAACCTGCACCAAACAAGCATATATTTCACTGAACAAGCCAATAGGCACTTGTACTAAGAGGAGGATCACATAATGGAAGAACTAAGCAGAAAAAACGATACGATAAGCGTCAGCGAGCTCGTATTTGAGGGGTTGACAGAACAAGGCGTAGAGCTTGATCATGTACTGCCCGATTACTATCCCGAGATATTTAAGATTCTCAGCTGCCGCCTCTCCCCTAAAATACTGGCGTATAATATGCTCGGGGACTCGAAGATGATGATCGACGGGTGCGTGGATATCAAGGTGCTTTACCTAACCGAAGGCGATAATTCGATCAACTGTATCGAGCAGAAATATACCTACTCAAAAACAGTAGATCTCGGCAAAAGCATTATCGGCGACGAGAACGATATCACGATCAGGCTCGAACCGCGCACAGATTACTGTAACTGTCGCGCTGTGAGCGGTCGCCGTATCGACGTCAGAGGCGCTGTAAGCACTAAGATCAGAATAAACGCAGTAAAAAGCTGTGCTATTCCTGTAATTCCTCAGAACATTCAGGTAAGAACAATGCCTATCGACTGCTGCGGTACGATACTTTCAACCGAAAAGCAGTTCAGCTGCAAGGAGGAGATCGAAACAGGCGCTTCGGGTATTTCATTTATCATGCGAAGCAATGCTATTCCTAAGATCAATGAGGTACGTATCATTGCCGACAAAGCGATCATAAAGGGTGTTATTACACTGAACGCAGCTTACGGCATAAAGCAGGACGACATCAGCGGTTGCAGCGTTCTTGAAAACATGAGCGCTGATATCCCTGTAAGCCAGATCATTGATCTTGAGGGAGTAAACGACACCTTCGGCTGCAATGCCGAAATGGATATTCTGAATTGTGAGCTTACCAGCTCAAGAGACAGCGGCATTATAGGCTGCAATATTCTAGCTGTAACCCGTATGTGCTGCAAGAAAGAAAGCAGTATAAATATTCCCTGTGATGCTTTTTCCACCGAATATGATACCGAACATTCAGTAAAGCAGGCTAAGGTAATGTGCAGCAGCAGTCATATTAACAAAACGCTCAGCATAAAAGGCGAGTGTGATGCTGCAGGAAACGAGATAGCAGGTGTAATGGACTGTAGTGCTGATATCTACAACCTCTCCTGTCGCGCTGAAAACGGCGAGCTTATCTTATCAGGCGCAGTGTGCTACAGAGCTATCTGCAAGAACGCTGAAGGTGTTCCCTGCAGCATCGAAAAGCAGGAGGGCTTTGAGGTCTCGGTAAAGCCTGACATCGACCATGAGATAAATGAGATCGACTTTACCGCGCACTGCGGTGATGTAGATTACTCGATCAGAGCAGACGGAGCACTGGTCATCTCGGCGAAGATAGACCTGTGCGCTGATCTTTACGAAAACAGCATTGTCGATATGATCGAATACGTTACAGTAAACGAGGATAAGCCAAAGACAAAGCAGAACGACTATGCACTGCGCATCTACTATGCTGACGGCGAGGAGGACTGCTGGAGCATTGCAAAGAGATACAGCACCTCTGTTGACGCAATAATGACGGAAAACGACATTGAGGACAGGGATATTCCGCTTTCGGGAATGATACTTATCCCTGCCATCTGAAAAGGAGAAGATATATGAACAATTCGATCTATTCCGATATCTCACGCCGCACGGACGGAAACATCTACCTAGGCATAGTAGGCCCTGTGCGCTCGGGTAAATCCACCTTTATCAGCAGATTTATGAACTCGCTTGTTATCCCTAACATCTCCGACGACTACCGTCGCGAGCGTGCAAATGACGAGCTTCCGCAATCTTCCGCAGGCAAGACTATCATGACAACAGAGCCTAAATTCGTGCCCGAGGAAGCTGTTTCCATCGAGATCGAGGAGGGCGTTAACATGAACGTCCGCCTTATCGACTGCGTTGGCTACATCGTTCCCAGTGCAATCGGCTACATAGAGAACGAAGCTCCGAGAATGGTAGTTACGCCGTGGTTTGACGAAGAGATACCTTTCAACATGGCAGCTGAAGTCGGCACTCGCAAGGTTATCACAGAGCACTCAACGATCGGTATCGTCATCACAACAGATGGCAGTATCACCGATATTCCACGCGACGAGTACGAGGCCGCCGAAGAGCGCATCATCTCCGAGCTTTCCGAGATCAACAAGCCGTTTGTGGTGCTTCTTAACTGTCAGTATCCCGATTCCGAGGAAAGCAAGGTGCTTGCAGAGCAGCTTTCCCGGAAGTATTCAACTTCAGTCATTCCGATAAACTGCTTAGAGCTTGACGAAGAAAAGATCAAAGCTATCCTTGGTGAGGTACTGCTGCAGTTTCCTGTCTGCGAGGTCGATATCAGCATGCCGAAGTGGATAAACTCGCTCAAAAAGGATCACTGGCTGAAGCAGTCTGTATTCGGCTGTATTAAGGAGGCTGCGGCTGATATCCATGGTATCAGCGATATCAAGGCTGCTGCCGAGAAGATGTCGGAGTGCGAATACGTTGACAGCGCTTCCCTCGCCTCTCTTGACCTCGGCACAGGCACAGGCGTTATCAATGTTGTTCTGAACAGCGATCTTTTCTTTAAGGTGCTTGGAGAAGTAACAGGTCTTGAAATGGCAGACGAGGGCGAGCTTATGGCTTGTATGATCGAGCTTGCGGCTACTAAAAAGCGCTATGAACGTGTAAGAGCCGCGCTTGACGAGGTAGAGGCTACTGGTTACGGCATAGTTCTTCCCACAATGGACGAACTGAGCCTTGAAGAGCCTGAGATCATCAAGCAAGGCGGAAAATACGGCGTGCGGCTCAAGGCGAGCGCTCCATCTATCCACATGATGTCAGCAAACATTACAACTGAGATCAACCCCATAGTTGGTAGCGAGAAGCAGAGCGAGGAGCTTGTGTCGTATCTCCTCACCGACTTTGAGGAAAACCCAACAAAGATATGGGAGAGCAATATCTTCGGCAAGTCGCTGCATGACCTTGTGAACGAGGGTCTGCACAACAAGCTTTACCGTATGCCGACAGACGCGCGAATGAAGCTGCAGGAAACTATCCAGCGTATCATCAATGACGGCTGCGGCGGGCTTATCTGTATTATTCTATAATAACAAACGACCTGAGAGGTATCACTTTTTCAGGTCGTTTTATTCTTATATTTCAGCGATATAATTTCCACAATTTACCTCTCTCCTATTTCCACAAAGCCCTTGACAAAACTGGATTTTAATGTTATAATCTTAGTAACAATTACTATTATGATTATTAAATGAGGTATATATGAAATTTTCAAGACAGCGAGAGATGATACTTAATCAGGTGCGGGACTTCCCTATCCACCCTACCGCAGATCAGGTGTACACCGCTCTTAAAGCCGAAAATCCAAATCTCAGCCTTGGTACGGTCTACCGTAATCTTAATCAGCTCAGCGAGATGGGAATGCTGCTTAAAATACGCATTGCTGACGGCAGCGACCGCTTTGACGGACGCACAGACGACCATTTCCACATGGTATGTGACGACTGTAAACAGGTGTATGATGTTGAGCTTACAGAGCTTGACGGGCTGAACAGCGTTATTTCGGAAAAATACGGTCATGAGCTTACCGTAGTGACGCTTAATCTCAACGGAATCTGCTGTGAATGCCGTAAAAAGGCACAAAACTAAACAGACAAACTCCCGCACTGTTGCGCGGGAGTTATTTTTATTCACTTATTCAGCGTTATCAGCTGTTAGAAGATGTGTTGCCGCCGTTTGCCTGCTTGTAGGAATTGATCATATCCTTAACCATCTGACCGCCGATAGAACCAGCCTGCTTGGAAGTGAGGACGCCGTTGTAGCCGTTGTTAAGAGCAACGCCTACCTCGCTTGCAGCCTGCATCTTGATGCTGTTGAGTGCGGATTTATTCTGCTTGTTGGAAGCCATAATAATTATCTCCTTAATATTTGCTTAGTTTCTTTCAAGGACTTTCTTTCGTCCTTGCAATAGTATTATTTTCGACTGAGCAAAAAATATTAAAGGAAATTGTATGAATAAATTTTCCGATTTTATCCGCACAGAATCATCTGCAGATCTCGCGAGCAAGCTTGTTTGCTCTCGCGTAAACTTCATTTGCGTCAACGGTGAGGAATTTGCCGTTCTCATAAAGCACCTTGCCATTTACAACAGTCATGCAGATATTCTGCTTGCTTCCTGCGTAAACAAGGTTTTTTGCAATATTGTGAAGCGGCTGCATATTAGGCTGCATAAGGTCGATTACAGCAAAGTCTGCGCACTTACCCTCAGCAAGCACATCGCAGTCCTTAAGTCCCATAGCAAGCGCGCCGCCTGTTGTAGCCATTTTGAGGACATCAAACGCAGGACAAGCCGAGGCGTCGTCTTCCCTCACCTTCTGAAGACCTGTAACAAGGAACATCTCACGGAACATATCAAGGCAGTTATTGCTTGCCGCGCCATCTGTACCGATTGCAAAATTTGTCATACCCTTGCGCTTCATCTCACAGATAGGAGCGATGCCGCTTGCAAGCTTAAGATTAGACGAGGGATTTGTTACCATGTAAAGCCCCTTGTCGCGGTATATCTCCATGTCCTTTTCATCAAACCATACGCAGTGGAAGCCGCCTCCGCC
>JAZNWG010000023.1:0-3632 GCA_045593225.1 Oscillospiraceae bacterium | reverse complement strand
TGTCTTATAACCGAACTTGATAAGAATCTGATCGATATCATTGGTAACAGCAGACTTAGCCTTGGTGAGCGTAGAAGAAAGCTGATTGATAGTACGGTTCTTAGCCATATTGTTAAGAGCAGTATAGATTCCGCCAAAGTCGTATACAACGCCGATATCGTAAACGGTGCTGTTGATAATGATGTCAAGCATATCGATGGAATCGTCGTCTCTGGTGGACTGATACTTAACAGCCTTATCGATATACGCGGTTCTGAGCGCATATGAGGATTCCTCAAAGAGAGCTTCCATGATCGCGGAGGTTCTCTCGGGATCGCTACAGGTGTAAGGAATGGATACTACGTTAGTATTGTAAGTAGTCCAGGTATAGTATTCCTGCTGCTCAACGCTGTTCTTGGGAAGAGGAAGGATACCGAAATCGGTGTCCATTTCACGGAAGCTGAGAGTTCTGTTCATACCTGTGATCATAAACAGTGCTCTGCCCTCGTAGAATACGGAGTCCATGGTATTGAAGATGCTGTCAACGCCGAGAATATCGCTTGCCAGGAGGCAGAAGCTCTTATCTACGGTTGCATAGCACTTCTTATATACGTTCTGGAATTCAGCGGTAAATACGTTGGAAACGATACCGCCGTCCTCGGTGATGCTTGCGTAACGGTAGCCTGCAGCGGTAACGAGAGCTGCTACATTAGGACCTTCGCCTACATAACCCCACTGATCCTGATAGGTCATCTTATCGTCTGCAAGAACCTCGGTGGTAGCAAGAGCCGCATACTGCATAAGCATATCAACGGTCCACTCGCCGTTCTTAACTGCCTCGTAAAGGTTTACGTCGGGCATATATTTGGAAGCGAGTGACTTATTGAAAAGTGTGATCCACATGGCTGTCTCGTCGGTAAAGAGCATATCGCCGTTTACGAAGTAAAGCTGGCCCGCAACGGTGGTATCGCGCTGAACGGTCTGGCTGTACCAATCCTGCTTCAGATCAAGATGTGTGAAGGAAGGATCGTTAAGATCAAGAAGAAGATCTTCTTCAAGAAGACCGAAGGTTTCCTTGATGGTACGGGAGATCATTGCCGCGTCTTCCTCGTTACCTGCCATAATGGTGTTTTTAACTGTACTTGCGTCTACTGCGTCTACCCACTGGATAACACAGTTGTAGGTCTGTTCAATGAGTCTGTTTCTGTTATAAACCTCGTCAAGAACCTCGTTACCTGTGATTTCCTCACATTCGATGTCAGCGCCATCCCAACCGGTAAGACCGCCACTTGATGCGCTGGACATAATTGAGAAAACGTAACCGTCCAGGTCGATCTCTTTCTTATCCCAGATCTTTCCCTCCTGGGTAGAATTCTGATTTCCTTTGTTGCCGCCCTTGTCGCCGTTTTCTGCGCACGCTACTACAGAGAGAAGCATTACCACAGCCAACAGAACAGTAATTATCTTTTTCATATATGCCTCCATACATATTTATAGTATAAGATATTTTACCATATCAGCTCAAAGTTGTCAAGATGGCATAATTGCTAAATTTCATCCGCGCTTTTTGGTCAAATCAACGAAAAAAAGAATCGGGAATTCAAATTCCCGATCCTTATCATTTTTTGTTGATTATGCCTGAAGTCCGAGCGTCTCCATCAGGTCTGCAACGTGTCTGTTAGCAGAAGTCTCAAGCTTTTTGAGCTTAGAGCTGATGGAACCGAGGGAACGGCTACTTACGATAGAAGTGAGCGTTGAGCAGGTGTTACCGAAGTTGTAGATTACACCAATATCATAGATTGTATTATCCATAATGATGTCAAGCATTTCGATAGAGTCGTCGTCTCTGGTGCTCTGATATCTGAGAGCGTTTACGGAGAACGCAGGCTGGAGCTTGTAGGAGGACTCCTCAAAGAGTGCTTCCATGATCGCAGAGGTTCTCTCGGGATCGCTACAGGTGTAAGGAATGGATACTACGTTGATATTGTACGTAGACCAGGTATAGTAGTTCTCCTGATCCTGGTTAAGCTTAGGAAGAGGGAGAATACCGAAGTCGGTAGACATCTCACGGAAGTTGATGGATCTGTACATACTTGTGATCATGAACAGAACTCTTCCCTCATAGAAGGTAGCGTTATAAGTATCCCATACGTTTCCGGAAGCCTTGATATCATCTACCATGAGACAGTATCTCTTATCTACAGTTTCAAAGCACTTGGTAAATACTTCCTGGAAGTCGGTATCAAATACGTTGATCTTGATTCCGCCATCGGGAGTCAGCTCTGCAAGACGTCTTCCTGCTGCCGAAATGAGCGCGATTACGTTATAAGATTCTGCAAGATATCCCCACTGATCCTCATATGTCCAAGTATCGTCAGCAACAAGCTCGGTAGTAGCAAGAGCTGCATACTCGTTGAGCATATCAATAGTCCAGTTGCCTTTTCTTACTTCATCATACAAGTTGATGTCGGGCATATATTTGGAAGCCAGTGACTTATTGAACAGAGTAATCCACATTCCGACCTCATCGGTGAACAGCATATCGCCGCAAACTGCGTAAAGCTTACCGCCGATGGTAATATCGCGCTGCAGGGTCTGGCTGTACCAATCCTTGGAAAGATCAAGGTGCTTAAAGGAAGCATCGTTAAGATCACACAAATAGCCTGCCTCGATAAGGTCGAAGGTCTCCCAAAGCTGACGTGAAAGCATGGAAGCGTCTTCCTCGTTACCTGCCATAAGTACGGTCTTTACAGACGCTGCGTCAATGGCGTCTACCCAACTGATGGTGCAGTTATATGTTTCTTCGATAAGTCTGTTTCTGTAATAAACAGCGTCGAGAACCTCGTTACCGGTTACTTCTTCGCTTTCAATATCCGAGCCATCCCATGTGGAAATAGTTCCGCCGGGAGCTGCAGACATGATGTTGAACTCAAATCCTTCAAAGTCCAGATCCTTCTGGATCCACAATTTTTCATTAGTGTTTTGGTTTTTGTTGCCGTCATTTGTTTTTCCAGATTCATTAGCACAAGCTACTATGGAAAAAAGCATAATAACAGCCAAAAGAAGCGTAATGATTTTTTTCATGATTTTCCTCCGTTTACATATTTATTTAAGCTTATTGTATCACAAATCCGACTGTTTGTCAATAGGCTATTTGCACAATTTATCGGGAAACTGTTTGGCAAAAACTGACAACAGATCTCATTGATATATTTCACTGCGATTATTATTGACATTCGGAGAGTTTGATGGTATAATACTAAAAAACACCGTGACCGATGGGTCGGAAAGGCAAATAACATGAGCAATCCTATTGTAAAAATAACAGTTGAAGGCTACGGCACAATGACTGCCGAGCTTTATCCCGAAAAAGCGCCCCTTACCGTTGAAAACTTTATAAAGCTTGCAAAAAGCGGATTTTACGAGGGTCTTATCTTCCACAGAGTCATCAGAGGCTTTATGATCCAGGGCGGAGGCTTCGATCAGAACTTCATCAACAAGGAATGCGGCGCGATCAAGGGCGAATTCAGAGCTAACGGATGGGCAAAGAACGACATTCCCCACGAGAGCGGCGTGCTTTCCATGGCGCGTACAAGCGATCCCAATTCCGCATCCTCGCAGATCTTCATTATGCACAAGAAATCACCTCACCT
>JAZNWG010000022.1:0-5429 GCA_045593225.1 Oscillospiraceae bacterium | reverse complement strand
ATAATACGCGATTATGCGCATACTCCCGATGGGTTGGAAAAGCTGCTCTCTACATTAAAGCCGCTTGCAAAGGGCAGACTTGTGGTGCTTTTTGGCTCGGCAGGCGAGCGCGACGCTACAAAGCGCCCGATGATGGGCGAGATATGTGCGAGGTTCGGCGACTATCTGATAGTTACCTCCGACAATCCCGCGCACGAGGATCCGCAGACTATCATTGACGAGGTAAAGGGCGGTATCCCCGAGGGAACGCAGTTTGCGGAGTTCGTTGACCGCAGCGAGGCTATAAGCTACGCTATGGATATGCTTAAAAAGGACGATCTGCTGATACTCTGCGGCAAGGGCCATGAGGATTATCAGATAATCGGTGATGAGTATGTCCGCTTCGACGAGAAGGAGCTTGTCACAAACTACCTTAAGGAAAAGGGAATGATCTGATGTTTACAGTAAACGAGATAACAAACGCGGTCGGAGGCAAGCTCTTCGGTGACGGAAGCGTCGCTGTTACAGGGGTTTCCACCGACACGCGAACGATAGAAAAGGGCTGCCTTTATGTTGCGGTAAAGGGAGAGCGCTTTGACGGAAATGATTTCATTGCAGACGCAGCTGAAAAGGGCGCTGCTGCGGTGATCTCGGACAGAGCAGAGGGTGCAGACAGCTATGCTGTTCCTGTCGTTTTAGTCAGTGACAGCCGCGCGGCACAGCTGAAGCTCGCGAGATATCACAGAGAGAAATTCGCTGTAAGGCTCTGCGGAGTTACAGGCAGCGTGGGCAAGACCTCCACAAAGGATATGATATACGCGGTGCTTTCGGCGGGTTTTAATACGCTCAAGACCGAGGGTAATTTCAATAACGATATCGGACTTCCGAGAACGCTGTTCCGCCTTAATGAGGATTACGGTGCAGCGGTCATTGAAATGGGAATGTCAGACCTCGGTGAGATAAGCGTGCTGTCAGAGGCTGCAGCTCCCGATTGCGCGGTGATAACAAATATCGGCTACTGCCATATCGAAAACCTAAAAACGCGCGAGAATATCCTGAAAGCAAAGCTTGAGATACTGGACGGCGCGAGAGCGGACTCTGCGCTTATCCTGTGCGGCGATGACGAGTATCTGAGTGGTGTTGAAATTCCCGACAGGCGCGTTATCCGTTACGGTTTAGGCGCGAATTGCGATGTAAGAGCCGAGGATATACAGCACATGGAGGACGGCGAGAGATTTACGCTTGTCGCAGGAGATGAGCGGTATTCCGCAGAGCTTCCTATAAGCGGCGAGCACCACATATTAAACGCGCTTGCGGCTTTCTGCGTAGGCAGAGAGTTCGGCATGGGCGCGGCGGATATCGTTCCTGCATTCATGAACTACGAGGCATCGGGAATGCGACAGCGCACAGAACAGTGCGGCGGTGTAACGCTTATCCTTGACTGCTACAACGCAAGCCCGACTTCCATGAAGACCTCGCTTTCGGTGCTGAAAAGCAGAAATGCCGAGGGCAGGAAGATAGCGGTGCTTGGCGATATGCTGGAGCTTGGCGCGATGTCGGAGGAGCTTCACGCGATGGTTGCGGACTATGTAACGGACAGCGCCGATGTGTGCTTCCTGTACGGCGGCGAGATGGCTGCCTGTGCGAAAAAGCTTTCGGAGCAGGGCTTTGAGGTATATCACGATACCGACAAGGAAAGACTTTCCGATAAGCTCAAGGCATACATAAAAGACGGCGATGTGTTGCTGTTCAAGGGCAGCCGCGGCATGAAGATGGAAGAGATCGCTGAAAAGATAAGATAAAAGAGGACGATACGATGATATGGACTAATGTACTGGCGGCGCTTGCTGCATTTCTTATAACATGGCTGCTCGGAATATGGTTTATCCCGATGCTCCACAAGCTGAAATACGGACAGACTATCCTTGATATCGGTCCGAAATGGCACAAGGAGAAAAAGCAGGGCACTCCAACTATGGGCGGTATCATGTTTATCGTTGCGGTGCTGCTGAGCTTTGCTGTCGGTATCATCATAAGCTATTTCACAATGTCCGCTGACCCTTATGCGCTTCAGGAGGTGATACGCTCCTCGGCAGGCTTTATGCTGGCGCTCTTCATGGGCTTTATGGGCTTTCTTGATGACTTCATCAAGGTCAAGAAAAAGCAGAACGAGGGTCTGTCGGTCATTCAGAAAACTATACTTCAGGTGCTGATAATTGCGGCTTATTTCGCAACGCTCTATTTAAGCGGCGACACAAGCACTGTAATTACATTCCCCTGGGGCTGGCAGTGGGATATGGGCCTGCTGTACTACCCTGTAATGGGCGTGGCTGTTTACTACATCGTAAACGCAGTAAACCTCACCGATGGCATCGACGGACTCTGCTCCTGCGTAACTGTAGTTTATATGGCAGCCTTTGCGGTCATCTCTACGATAGTAGGTGCATTCGGACACACACTGCTTTCGCTGTGCGTTGCAGGCGGCTGTATCGGCTTCCTTATGTGGAATTTCCCGCCTGCCAAGGTGTTCATGGGCGACACAGGCTCCATGTTCCTCGGCGGCGCTGTATGTGCACTCGGAATAGGCTGCAATGCGGAAGTCCTCATGATAATCGCGGCTCTCGTTTACATCATGGAGGCGCTGTCGGTAGTCATTCAGGTAACTGTATTCAAGATAACAAAGAAGATAAACCACACAACAGAGGGCAAGCGCCTGTTCAAGATGACGCCTATCCACCACCATTTTGAGCTGAGCAAGTGGAGCGAGATAAAGATAGATATCGTGTTCTCGCTGGTAGCTGCGATATGCGGCGGCGGAGCGGTGGCACTCGCGTTTCTGATGTTTTGATATTTAGATCCCAATTGGAGGTACTATGGCTGCTTCAACAGTAAAAAAGGGCTCGGCAAGGCCTGTAAGAAAGCCTGTGGCAAAAAAGCCTGCACCGCAGCAGAATACTGCGCCTGAGGCGAAGACTGCACCAAAGGCTAAGCCTGTCGCAGCGAAGAAAAAGAGGGTCAAAAAGGAAAAGGACCCCAACCGAATAGGCTTCTTTTACGGCAAGGGCAGCATAGACGTGCCGATGCTGGTAATTACGGTAGCACTGCTTGTGCTGGGTATCACGATGATGTTCTCTGCGAGCCACGCGCTGTCCTATCGCGACAATGACGGCGACTCCTATGGCTATGCGGTAAGACAGATGACCTTCGCTGCGGTAGGCCTCGGACTTATGTTTGTGCTGAGCTTTGTTGACTATCGTCTGCTTCGTAAGGAGTTCAAGATAAAGCCCTTCGGCAAGGAGCTCACCTTTACTTTTTCTCACCTTGCGCTTGTTGTGGGTCTTTTCGTGACCTTCCTTGTAATTCCCTTCGGTGTCAGCAACACCGAGGGCGGTCCGCGCCGCTGGCTGCCGCTTTTCGGACAGACCTTCCAGCCGTCGGACGTTCTTAAATTCGCAATAATCATTTTCTTTGCCTACTATATCGCGAAGAACTACAAGAATATGCGCTACACCATGACAGGCCTTGTAAAGCCTGCGATACTGCTTGTTGTAGTGACATGGCTGATGCTCGAGCAGCCGCACCTTTCGGGTCTGCTCATCATGCTGCTGATCGCGGCTTCCATGCTGTTTATCGGCGGCGTGAACATGAAGACTGTCGTTATCATCGGCGGTATTGCTGTGGTGCTGCTGGTCATAGCGGTAATGGCGAGTGAGTTTACATACTTCGCTGACCGTGTAAGGTATACCTTCGACCCGCTTGCGGATATCGATGATAAGACCTATCAGAACTATCAGGCGGTGCTTGCTATCGGCTCGGGCGGTATGTGGGGTGTAGGCTTCGGCAATTCCTCGCAGAAATACTACTACCTCCCCGACGCGGAGAACGACTTCGTTTTCGCTATCCTTTGCGAGGAGTTTGGCTTTGTCGGCGGTGCGCTGGTAGTTATCCTGTTTATGATATTTGTATTCAGAGGCTTCTATGTTGCGAGAAAGTCCGAGGACCGCTTCGGTATGCTGCTTGCAACAGGAATCACGCTTCAGGTAGGCATACAGGCGCTGCTCAATATCGGCGTAAACTGCTGCTGTATCCCGAATACGGGTATCTCGATGCCGTTTTTCAGCTACGGCGGTACGGCGCTGGTAATCCAGCTTGCCGAGGTCGGTCTGCTGATGTCGGTATCACGAAGAGCTAAATTGAATTAAATTAAGGTGGTATAAAAATGAAAGCTGTTTTTGCCGCAGGAGGTACTGCGGGCCATATAAATCCTGCGCTTGCTATCGCAGACAAGATGAAATCTCTTTTCCCCGAGACTGAGATACTGTTCATCGGTACTCCGAACGGTCTCGAAGCAAGGCTTGTTAAAAAAGCAGGCTACGAGTTCAGGGGCGTCGAGATGGCAGGCTTTCAGCGCAGCATTTCCGTCAAGAGCATAGGAAAAAATTTCAAGGCGCTGTATTATTACCTTATTTCTGCTAAAAAACAGGTAAAAAAGATATTAAAGGAGTTCAAGCCTGATATCGTTATAGGTACAGGCGGCTATGTAACAGGTACTGTGCTGACACAGGCTGTGTCGCTGGGCATAAAGACTGTTACCCACGAGAGCAACTCCTATCCCGGTATGGCTACAAAAATGCTTGCGAAAAAAGCAGACAAGGTGCTGCTTGCAACAGAGGACGCTATGAAGCACCTCAGCAGCACAGAGCGCTGCGTCGTTACAGGAAATCCGCTGCGCAGCAATATCGAGATAGAGGAGCGCGAGGCTGCAAGAGAGCGCCTCGGACTGCCGCAGGGCTTTACTATCCTGTCGTTTGGCGGAAGCCTCGGCGCAAACCGCATTACCGAGGCGGTGGCTGAGCTTATCGCGTGGGAGCAGAAAAAGGGCGGTATAAACCATATCCACTCCTACGGCGGCAACTGGCGCGAGAAGTTCTACAATTCGCTTCAGGAGAGCGGTGCGCAGGAGGACAAGACCCGTCATATCTTCAAGGACTACATTGACAATATGTATACCTGTATCTGCGCGGCTGACCTTATCATCTGCCGAGCAGGTGCTATGACTATAACAGAGCTTACAGCTATCGGCAGACCTGCCATTCTCGTGCCGTATCCCAATGCTGCGGAAAATCACCAGTACTACAACGCGCTGACTCTCAGCAATGCGAATGCGGCTATCCTGATAGAGGACAAGGACCTTACAAAGGCTCGTCTTGTTGAGGAGGTATCCGATCTGTTCGATGACAGAGAGCGCCTTGCGCTTATGGAGGAGAACGCAAAGAAGTCTTCGAAAAACAACGCAGCAGATAAGATAATGAGTGAGATAATCGACCTGCTGGGTCTGAATTAACAAAAAATTTCCTCGGGCATAATATGTGTTATGCAAACAGCGTTTGCATAAATCGACGAAGTCGATGGCTGTGAAACGGCAGACACATATTTCAAGGTTCGCTCAG
>JAZNWG010000021.1:0-3136 GCA_045593225.1 Oscillospiraceae bacterium | reverse complement strand
TTTTTTTTTTTTTCTTTCTTTTTTTTTTTTTTGTTTTTTTTTTTTTTTTCTTTTTTTTTTTTTTCTTGTTGTATGTATTTTTTTTTTTTTTTTTTTTTTTTTTTTTTGCCATAAATGCTTATGCAGCTTATCGTATTGCTGATAAAAGGGATATCCACCCCGATACCGCCGGAAATATTCACATACAAGCACCTGAATATAAACTGTATAACAAAGCACGCGATCGCGGCTTTAAAATAAACGCTTTCGCCTGTTACTACCAACCTGCCCTTTCTCATGATTACCTCCGTTCAAGTGTCGATACGCTGCATCTCAACAAGCGCCTTATTTCTGTAAACAAGATCACATCGAGCTGTAAAGCCGCGGCTTTCCCAGAAGCCGTTGCCGAGCGTATTCCTGTCGAACACAACCAGCGCTACCTTATTTATTCCGCAGCGCCTCAATGCTCCGAGAGCCTCATCTACCAACGCTGTTGCTATGCCGTTGCCGCGCTGCTCCTCGCGCACTGCGGTGTGATAGATATAGCCGCGCCTGCCGTCGTTTCCTGCAATGATAACGCCGACAATATCAACGCTTTCCTCCGCAATAAAGCAGGTATCGGGGTTGCGCTGCAGAAAGCGAGCTATCCCCTCGCGTGAATCGTCAAGGTCGTTAAGGCCCATACCCTTGCAGGAGAGCCACAGAGAATACACCTTATCGTAATCCTCTATCGTCATTAAGCGTATATTCATGGTTACATACTCTTTCTGTCCTTTATCTCCTCCATTTTCGCGTAATTAAGGCGAGTGTCGCCCTTGACGCGCGAATAAGAAAGATAGCCGTTCATGCGGTCGATCTTTGTAAGATTGGAGCTGCCGCACTTCGGGCAGACGTCCATTTCAAGCTGCTGGTGACCGCAGTCATCACAGTAAGCGAGTGAGAGGTTTACGCCCTCGTAGAAGCCCATCTTCATAGCACGGCGGACGAGCGTCTTTACAGCCTCCTTGTTGTAATCAATGGGATAGCGCACGTACTGTATCTTTCCGCCGTTGAAGAGATCCCAGAATCGCTTTTCAAGATCCTGCTTCTGAATGGGTGTGATATCCTCCGCAACGTGGCAGTGGAAGCTGTTGGAAACATACTCGCGGTCGGAGACGTTCTCCACTATGCCGTATTTCTTTCTGAACTGCTGTATCTGAAGTCCGCAGAGGTTTTCAGCAGGCGTGCCGTAGATAGCGTAGAGATGACCGTCCTCTTTCTTGAAATCCTGAATACGCTTGTTTATATACTCCATCGTTTTCAGTGAGAACTCGCCGCCCTCGGCAATGGACTTTTTGGTTGCTATCTGTTCAAGCTCATTAAGTGCGGTTATTCCGAAAGATGCGGTCGCGTACTTAAGAAGCGGCTTTATCTTGTCGTGGATGCCGAGGTTGCCGCCGAGGAAGCCACCCTCGCAATACGCAAGCGGGTTTGTGCTTGCTTTGAGCTCACCGAGGTAATCGTATGTGCGTATGTGGATACGTCGGATAAGGTTGAGGTAATAATCAAGTACCTCGAAGAAATCCTTGCTCTCCTGCTGAGCCTTTGCGTATATCATCGGCAGATGCAATGATACCGCACCAATGTTGAAGCGTCCGACAAACACAGGCTTGTCGTTCTCGTCAGCAGGCTCCATGCCGCCGCGCTCATACCACGGCGACAGGAACGCACGACAGCCCATGGGGCTGATTATCCTGCCATATTTCTTGTATATAGAAGCAACGTATCCCTCGCCTGTCAGCGACAGCCAGTCGGGGTACATAGCCTTCTGCGAGCATTCAATGCCTGCCTCGAAAACGTCCTCAAGCTCGCAGCCCGGGCCATGCAGGTTTTCATCATACAGGAAAACTATCTTCGGGAAAAGAACAGGCTTTTTGCATGTCTTTTTGCCCTGACCCTTGCGGCGGACTTCAAGCATTATAATGCTTGCCATTTTGGCAAACTTGCTTCTGCCTGTGCCTGCGGTCATGGTGATGAACGGATAGTCGCCGCGGCTGGAGGAAACGGAGTTGAACTTATATTCCCACCCCTGAAAGCCCTGCTCGAAATCAACGCGCACATCTGCCATAGCCTCGCGGTCAGCGACTTCGTCTGAAACGCCAAGCGACTTATAGCGCTGAAACTGCTTCTGATAGGTCTTTTCTGCATAGGGCGCGAGGAGCTCGTCTACGCTTGCAACGGTGAAGCCGCCGTACTGCTGGCTTGCCGCGGAAAGCGTTATATCGCCGATGACATCAAACGCAACAGCAAGCGTTTTAGGCTCGTTATACCAGAGGTTGCCCATCTCGAAGCCTCCCTCCATAACGTTCTTCATATCGAACAGACAGCAGTTCATCGTATCGCGGCGGGCACTCATGTCGTGAACATAAATATAGCCCTCGCGGCAAGCCTGAAGCTCCTCGGTCGTCATAAAGAACTTCTGATAAAGCTCCTTGTTAAGCTGATTGAATATCAGACTGCGCTTTGTTGATACAAGTGCACTGTCGGTGTTAGAGTTCTCCTTATCGCCGATGTACATGATGGACTGGCTCTTTTTATACACCTCGTCCAGCATTGAGACAAAGTCCTGCTTGTAGTTGCGATAGTCCTTGTAGCTCTTTGCAACAGCAGGATTTGTGGCTTCAAGCGCGCCCTCTACGATGTAGTGCATTTCGGCAATGGAGATATCGTCCTTGCCAAGCGCACGTGCCTTGTCCGAAACATAGTCGCAGATGTATTTTATCTCGTCCTCGGTGAATTTGTACATTACGCGTGTTGCGGACTTATTGACCGCATTCACGACCTTCTGTACGTTGAATTCTTCCTTGGTATTGTCCTTTTTAACTACCCAGATCATTATTTTTACCTTTCTTTGAAATCAATATATAGTGTAATAACTATAATGATATCACAGTTTATAGTGGCTGTCAATCGGATTTTGGCTGAAATTCTGCACAAAAACATCGTGCAATTATCGTATATTATTCCATCTTGACAGCCAAAAGAGCATTAGAATACGGTGTAACACTATGTAAAATATTCAGAAAGCGTGATATTCTCTATGATCCAATTTATTTTATTGAAACCAGTAATAAAATTATTGTAATACCAGTTGAGATCAATGAACTCTCGTTCATCA
>JAZNWG010000020.1:0-1721 GCA_045593225.1 Oscillospiraceae bacterium | reverse complement strand
CTTATGCAGATAATGGAAGAGACCTTTGACTGGATAAAATACAAACTTGGTGATGACGAAACCCAATATTCCGATATGTTTGATCCAAAAGATAATATCAGATATGGTTGTTATCTGCTTGGATATCTTTATGACGAATTTGGCAATATCGACGCCACTATGGCAGCCTACCATGCAGGCAGGGGAAAGGTCAACGAATGGCTCGCTGATCCGCGATATTCCTCAGACGGAATTCATCTCGACAATATTCCCATATCTGACACTGCGCACTATGTAGATAAGATTAACAAAGCTATGGATATTTATATCGAGCTTTATGATAACGAAAAACACTAAGAAAGGATAATATCAATATGGCAAAGAAAGAAAATACAGCAAAGGCTTTAAAGGAAAAGCTTTTTATGGACAAGAAAAATGCTGCTTCTATTATGAGTACTGCTGAGCTTACAAAATGCGACAAGTTCTGTGAGGGATATAAAAAATTCCTTGACATCGCAAAAACAGAGCGTGAGGCCACTGACTTTGTAGAAAAAGAGGCAATCGCAAAAGGCTTTGTACCCTTTGATAGAAACGCTACCTACAAGGCAGGCGATAAGATCTATTATGTTAACCGCGAAAAGTCAGTTATTCTTGCTATTATCGGCAAGGAGCCTATCGAAAACGGCGTAAATCTTCTTGCTGCTCATATTGACTCTCCGAGACTTGACCTTAAGCAGAACCCTCTCTACGAAAAGGACGAAGTAGGCTACTTCAAGACCCACTACTACGGTGGTATAAAGAAATACCAGTGGCCCACCGTTCCGCTCTCACTTCATGGTGTTATCGTTAAGGCTGACGGCACAAAGGTAACTGTTTCTATCGGCGAAGATGATAACGACCCTGTTTTCTGCGTTTCCGATCTGCTGCCTCACCTTGCTTCCCAGCAGTACAAGCGACCTGCTACCGAGCTTATCAAGGGCGAGGAACTTAATATCATCATCGGCTCACGTCCGTTTAAGGACGACGAGGGCAGCGAGCTTGTAAAGCTGAACATTATGATGATACTGAACGAAAAGTACGGCATTACAGAGGCTGATTTCCTCTCAGCGGAGCTTGAGGCCGTTCCTGCGTTCAAGGCAAGGGACATAGGCTTTGACAGAAGCCTTGTAGGTGCCTATGGTCAGGACGACAGAGTATGCGCTTATACAGAGCTCATGGCTATCCTTGGTGCGAAGAATGTGAAGAGAACAGCTGTTGCTATCCTCACAGACAAGGAGGAGACCGGCAGCGATGGTAATACAGGACTTTGCTCGGCTTATCTGAAATACTTTATTTCCGATCTCGCAAACACCTTCGGTGTAAAGGGAAGAACAGTCCTTGCACACTCTAAGTGCCTTTCCGCTGACGTTAATGCAGCTTACGATCCCACATTCCCCGATGTATTTGAAAAGAGAAACAGCGCAGTTCTCAACGGCGGCGTTTGCGTAACTAAATACACAGGCTCGCGTGGAAAGAGCGGAACATCTGACGCTTCTGCTGAATTCGTAGGAGAGATTAGATCGCTGCTTGACAAGAAAAAAGTAATCTGGCAGACAGGCGAGCTTGGAAAGATCGATATTGGTGGCGGCGGAACTGTTGCGGCATATATTGCAAACCTTGATGTAGATACGATCGATGTCGGCGTTCCTGTCCTCTCCATGCACGCTCCCTTTGAGATCACAGCAAAGACAGACGTTTACGCT
>JAZNWG010000019.1:0-7300 GCA_045593225.1 Oscillospiraceae bacterium | reverse complement strand
TGAGAGCATCGAGGTGGAGTATCTTGACATGAACTTCAGAAAGCAGAAGAAGCGCTACAGCGGCTTTACAGCTCAGATAATACAGCACGAGTGCGACCACCAAGTCGGATCGTAGCCATGTCGTTCTGTGAGCCAAGGAGTTGTCCACCAAATTTGTCTTCCTAAGACCGCTTGGCCTCCGACTTTGAGAGCATCGAGGTGGAGTATCTTGACATGAACTTCAGAAAGCAGAAGAAGCGCTACAGCGGCTTTACAGCTCAGATAATACAGCACGAGTGCGACCACCTTGACGGAATACTTATCTGATTTGTGCAAATTGTCGAAAAAATGCATTCCGAAATCTATGCGTAAACGCATGGTTTTCTATTGATTTTTTCCATAAACTGTGGTACAATATTGGCAGTAAAACTACATGGAGGTATTTGTTATGACAAAGAAATTCGTGATAATCGCAGGTATCGTTGCTATCGCTGCTCTTGCTGCAGGCGTTGTTGCATGGCTGCTTACAAGGAACAAGGCTATCGCAGAGTGCCTTGAGGACGACTTCGACGCTATCGAGGACGAGGATATCTACTGCTTTTAATTAAAAAACTCGCTCCGAAGTAAAGCTTCGGAGCGAATTTATGTATTGGGAGTTACTTATGGCAAAGGAAAAGGAAGTCAAGACAAACGCAATGCGTATCCTCGATAAGCTGAAGATCGCATACAAGGTGAATTTCTACGAGTGCGATGAGTTTATCGACGGAATGCATATCGCGGACAAGCTCGGGCAGAGCTATGACAGCAGCTTCAAGACTCTTGTGACGGTAGGAAAGAGCAAGCAGTATTACGTTTTCGCGCTGCCTGTTGACAAGGAGCTTGATATGAAAAAAGCGGCTAAGGTAGTGGGCGAAAAGTCGCTTGAAATGGTCGCTGTAAAGGATATCAACGCGGTCACAGGCTATATCCGTGGCGGCTGCACGCCGATAGGCATGAAGAAGCTGTATAAGACGGTCATCCACGCGAGCGCACTGGACTTTGACGAGATCATCGTAAGCGGCGGAAAGCTTGGAACACAGCTGCAGCTGAAGCCCGACGACCTCGCGAAAGCGTGCGGTGCGGTATTCGAGGATATCATAGTATAATAAAAATCAGGCGTATGCATGAAGCATACGCCTTTTTTGTTACTTTTTCTTGACGGGTACCCAGATCTCACCGTGCTGCTGGTCAATATAAAACTCCATATTATAGCTGCCTGCAAGCTCGTATTCCTTGCAGTTGGGAAGCCATTCGCTCCATATCTTCGTGTTTACGTCCTGAAGCGCCTTGGGGCATTCTCCGTGATAGGGGAAGACTGCCCATGTTCCGCTTGGGAATGTCTTTGTCGTGCAGCCCTCGGGTATCTCGTTCCAGGGAAAATACAGGTCAGCTATGTAATAGTCAAAGTTCTTTCCGTCGCTGTCGACGCAGGCTCCGAACATTCCCTTTATGATCTCTCCGCCGCCGTTCTGATAATGCTCATGCCAGAACGGGGGTATCTCGGTATATGAGGTCTCCGAATTAAAACTCCTGCATTTGCCCATTATCGTAAACGCTGCTTTTTCAACTATTCTGTACTCCATAATAGTACCGCCCTCCAATGTCAGTTTTATTCTTATCGGTGCAAAGCTTTTTATAGCAGCACCTTTTTCCTTTGCAGCAGAGGGGGATACCCCGTGGAATTTAGTGAATGCGCGCGTGAAGCTGTCGGGGGAGTCGTAGCCGTATTTCAAAGCGACATCAATGACCTTTATATCAGCCTTGGACAGCTCTTCGGCCGCAAGCGCAAGTCGTCGGCTTCTGATATATTCGCCAACGGTCATACCGCACAGTACGTTGAATATCTTCTGAAAATAGAACGGCGAAACATAGGCTCTTGCCGAAATATCCGATATCTCAAGCTCCTCTGTCAGATTATCCTCAATGTACTGTATGGCGCTTTGTATGCCTTGTGTCCAACTGTTCATCGCTGCATCTCCTTTCCGTTCTGCTGTGATCATATTCTATCACAGATTTTTGGTGAGCGCCCGACTTTTTGTGCTTTGATATGAGGGGCAGCTTTTCCGTGGTTATTTTCTGATCTCGCCGATCCGCTCATAGGTCACGCTGTGCAGCTTCAGTCCGTTTGCTGCGAAGTGCAGGCGGCTGCTCGTGAAGCGCGAGAATACATTGATCTCCTTCGAGATAGAAACAGGCTTTCCGCCTGTGCCGTTCCAGATAAAGCTGCCGCAGGCGCTGCCTACGCTGAACAGCGTAACGGCGGTCTGTGCAAGCTCGGACAGCTCGGAGGAGGCGGTTATCGTCACACGGTAGCGACCCTCGCGCGCAAAATCAAGCGCGAAATTATAGCTCTCACCCTTCTTCGACATCATACCGCCAAGATCAAGCGTGATATTATCGTCAACAGGGAAGTATGGAACCTCGCCGTCCTCGCCGCCCTTATCAAGCGGACGGTTGATTATCTCAACAGGGCTGTCAATGCCCATATCGCGTTTAAGTGCGTTTGTCGTCATCAGGAAGCCGAGGATATTTACGGCATTCCTCTGCAGCTCGCTTCGCTTAAGCTCGCCCTTCTGCAGGCTTTCCAGCGTGTTGTCGTCATGCGCGCCGCCGTCTGCGCAGACCATGTACACATCATTCTGAGCCATAGCCATTATTGCGAAATCACGCTTGTCGGGAGCCTCGCCGCGGCGGTTGATGTTAGCCCACCAGTCGGTCATGGAGAAGCCTTCAAAGCCCCACTCGCCACGCAGAATAACGGTGTTGAGGTCATAGCTGCCTGCAGTCCACACGCCGTTTACAGAGCCGTAGGTGGTCATGATAGTTTTAGCGCCACCTTGCTTTATAGCCTTTTCAAAGCCGCGCAGATATATCTCGCGCAGCGCACGCTCGGAAACAACGGAATCCAGCCAGTGACGGTGAGTTTCGCGGTTGTTGCAGCAGAAATGCTTTATCGTTCCCGTAACTCCGACAGAATGCATTCCGCGAAGCTCTGCTATGGCTATTTCGCCTGTGAGATAGGGGTCCTCGGAGAAGTATTCGAAGTTTCTGCCGTTGAGGGGGTGGCGGTGGATGTTTATGCCGGGGCCAAGCAGACACTCAACGTTGTTTGCGGTCATTTCAAGACCCATAAGGGTGAAGAGCTCGGTCAGAAGCCCGCGGTTGAATGTGCATGCGAGCAGCGTTCCTCCAGGGAGGCTGAATGCCTTTGTGCCGCAGTCCATACGCATTCCGCTGGGTCCGTCTGAGCAGCAGCCGCAGGGGATACCATAGGCCTTGAGCCCGTCGGAAACGCCGCCGAAAGCCGAGGCTGTTCCCGCTGTAACTTTAGGGCTGCCCATGCCCTCGCCGCGGATAATGCAGCAGAGGTCATCGTCGGACAGCTGCGCGATAAATTCGTTCATGGTGTTCTTGCCGTTATATACATCGGCAAGCTTTATTCCGCGATTGCCTGTCTGAGGTAGCTCGGCAGGGAAATTTGCGGCGCGGCGGTCAAACTGCTCGTATTCGGCAAGCGGAACTTCCTCGAAAACGAGCGTGCCGTTGCCGTTTTTCATGCGCTTGAATGGCATTACAGGTGCAAGAGCCTGTGTGAGCTGTTCAGCAACGATATCCTCGCTGAGTGTTGTCGTGAAGCTGCATGCTGCACTGCGGACATCGCTGCCTACATATAAATTATAAACACCCGCCTCTAAGATGCGGCAGAAGCGGTGGCCTGTTACACCACTGTCATCATAGCTTGCAAATTCGCGCAGGTCAACTGTTATCTGAAGCTGCTGCTCCTCGTTCGGCGCGAGAGCTTTTGTTTTCTCAAAGCCGCAGAGAACTCTTGCGGGCTTTCCTAGCTTGCCCTGAGGCGCTTCGAGGTATACCTGAACGACCTCCTTGCCTGTGAAATTGCCTGTGTTTTTTACAGAGATATTCAGTGTTGCGGTAGTGCCGTCAGCAGATGCGGACGCTGTCTTGATATCGAATGTGGTGTAGCTCAGACCAAAGCCGAACGGATAGCGCACCTTGTCCTTTGCGAAGGTCTCAAAATAGCGGTAGCCGACGTAGATATCCTCGCAGTAGAAGTCGCGCTTGTCCTCGCCGAAATAGGGATCAGAGGGGTAGTCTGAAATGTTGTACGCGATAGTGTCGGAGAGCTTGCCCGAGGGGCTCATTTCGCCTGTCAGCACCATTGCGGTGCCTGTACCGCCGACCATGCCGCCCTGCCATACATACAGCACAGCTTCGGGTGAATAGCGGTCCATAAAGCCCATATCAAACAGCGCGGGAACATTCAGCAGCACTATCATCTTTTTGAATTGCTTACGCACGCGGCGCAGCATATCCTCTTCGAGGTCGGTAAGTCTGAACGAGCCTTCCTTTTCCTTGTTATCCATCTCCTCGCCCGCAGTTCTGCCGATTATGACGATAGCGGTATCGGAGGTCTTTGCAGCGTTATCCACTATCTCATCGGAAAGCGGCATTTCCTCCTGACACCATGGCTCTGTACCCCAGCCCTCGCCGAAGTTGAACGGGTGGCAGCTATCCCACTCGTCATAGGTGTTGTAGAGCTGCTCGTTCAGCTTTACGCCTGCATCACGCAGACCTTCGGGGATAGACACGACGTGCGATACGTTCACCATGCCGCCAGAGCCTGTTCCGCTCTTGTAGTAGTGCAGCTGTATACGTCCGAAAACGGCTACCTCATTATTCTTATCAAGCGGCAGCACTCCGTCGTTCTTCAGCATAACGATACCCTCCGCAACGGCTCTTGCAGAGGTCTCGCAGTATTTGTTCCAGTCAAGTATTCGTTTTTTCATAGATTTTCTCCGTTTATCAAGGTGGATTTGTTATCAATATGATAGCATTTATTTATGTTAAAGTCAATTGATTTTAATGCTATTTTTATTGGCTAAAATAAGTTCAGTTTCACCAAAAACAGGAAAGCAAAAGCTTAGCCCGAAGTGCAATCCGCGAAAGTGAAGCGGTTTCGTATAGCGAAATCGGTCTTCTTTAAGGGAAAACCGAAGCTGAGCTTTTGCGATTTAAAAATCCCACTCTTTTGTCGGCTTTTTATTTTGTATGCTGCGCAGCATTGCGTGAGGTGTCTTTGTGCGTGTTTTTGTTTATTATCTTTTGCAAACCTCTGTGCGTCCAGACAAAAAACGAGGAGAGGGATAGGGGGCAGGAAAGAGAGTCCAGAGAGGAAAACTGGGGGAAAGTGAGATACTCGTTTTTGCGCCGGTTTTCTTTCTCTCTTTCCCACGGGTTTCCTCTTTGGGGCGCGATGTGTGATAGATAAACTTTCTCTTGTCTGTAGCTATTTCTACAAAAAATCTCCGCACAAGAAAAAAGGGCGGAATTGAAATTCCGCCCAGTTCTTTATTTGTTTTTCCTCATATACACCCACAGCGCCCACTGCGCGCCTGCAAGCAGCGCCACCAGCAGCACGATAAGTATCTGCGCCACGCCCCACTCGCGCATGCATACTGCTATCAGGACAGTTGCGGCGGTGAGTATTATCGCGTTCTTTAAAAACGGCTTTGCCTGATTTCTCATTTCGACTGGATACGCTTAGCCATGACGGTGTTCTTCATCAGCATTGCGATAGTCATGGGGCCAACGCCGCCGGGAACGGGAGTGATGAACGAAGCCTTCTCGGCAACCTCGTCATACGCAACGTCGCCGCAGAGCTTTCCGTCAGCGTTGCGGTTGATTCCGACGTCGATAACAACTGCGCCGTCCTTTACCATATCGGCTGTAACAAAGCCTGCTCTGCCGACAGCGGCAACGAGGATATCAGCGCGGCGGCATACTTCCTTCAGGTCCTTTGTTCTGGAGTGGCATACTGTAACTGTGCCGTTCTCGTGCAGAAGCAGCATAGCCATGGGCTTGCCTACGATGTTGGAGCGTCCGATAACAACGCACTCCTTACCGCTTACGTCGATACCTGCGCTGTGGATAAGCTCCATGCAGCCTGCGGGAGTGCAGGGCAGGAAAGCATAGTTTCCGATCATGATCTTGCCAACGTTTGCAGCGTGGAACGCGTCAACGTCCTTCATGGGAGAGATGCGCTCGATCACCTTTTCTTCATTGAGGTGCTTGGGCAGAGGCAGCTGAACGAGGATACCGTTCACCTTGTCGTCTGCGTTGAGGGTGTCAACAAGCTCTAAAAGCTCCTCCTCTGTTGTTTCAGCAGGGAGTGCGTACTCATAGCTCTTGATACCGCAAACCTCGCAAGCCTTCTTCTTGTTGTTTACATAAACGCGGCTTGCAGGATCGTCGCCTACGATAACTACCGCAAGGCCTACGTCAAGACCCTCGCGCTCGATCTCCTGTCTTACCTCTTCCTTTACCTTAGCGGAAACTGCCTTTCCGTCGATGATCTGTGCTGCCATATTATTCGTCCTCGCTTTCGTTGTCGTTTGTATTGTCGTCGGAGGCTTCCTCCGCTTCGTTTTCATCTGTTTCCTCGGGAGCTTCTTCCTCGCTCTCGTCATCAGCCTTGTCGAGGGTCACATCATCTGCGTCATCGGCAAGAATGCTCTTTGCCTCGCCCTCTTTTTTAGCCTTCTTTGCAGCCTTTGCCTCTGCCTCAGCCTTGTATTCCTCCTGCATGGCTGCCCACGCCTCGGAATTCACCCACAGCGGGATCTTTTTCTTCTCGGTGAGTACCTTGAATGTGATGAACAGGATAAGTCCCGCAAAGAACGCGATAGCCGCAACAAGCTGGGAAACTCTTATACCTGTCTCGCCGATGTACAGGCTGTCTGTGCGCAGGCCCTCGATGAAGAAGCGTCCCAGTCCGTACCATACACAGTACAGCAGGAACATCTCGCCGTCATAGGTGCGAAGCTTCTTTGAGTAGAAGTGCAGCAGCACAAAGCCGAGCAGGCACCAAAGGCTCTCATAGATGAAGCAGGGGTGAACAAGCGCTTCGGGCTCTACCTGAGTGCTGATGATGGTTCCTGTCATGCCGAAGATGTAGTCAGGCTCTGCGGCCGCACCGAAAGCCTCCTGATTGATGAAGTTGCCCCATCTTCCGATACACTGACCGATAAGGAAGCCAAGCGACGCGATATCGAACATCGCAAGCACCTTTACCTTGCGTATCTTACACATCACGAAGCCCACCAGCAGCGCGCCGATTATACCGCCATAGATAGCAAGTCCGCCGTTTCGTATGTCTGTGAAGAATGTGATGAAGTCATAGCCGCCTGCGAAGATGCAGTAGTAAAGACGTGCGCCGAAAAAGCCGCCGATAAGCGCCACGAACACAACATCGAACATTCTG
>JAZNWG010000018.1:0-3152 GCA_045593225.1 Oscillospiraceae bacterium | reverse complement strand
TGCCGAGGCTGCGGGAGTGCCCTCCGTTGCAGGCCCTGTCGAGGCCACAGCACTCGGAAACGGTATCTGCACGCTGGTTGCCTGTGGCGAGATAGAGAGCATTGCAAAGGCACGCGAGATCATTATCGACTCGGGTCTTACCGTTACCTACGAGCCTACAGAGCACGACAAGTGGCTGCCTGCGCTGGAAAAGTACAGGGCTGTTACGGGCTGATAAACCAAAAACAGTAGGGGCGGAATCCATTTCCGCCCCGATCGTATTTACAAGACAGCGCCCGAGATATCCTTTCGGGCGCTGTTCTGTATTATTCAATTACTTCAAAAATCCCTCAATTATCTTAGCCTCTGCCTCCTCCTCGGTAAGTCCGAGAGAGCAGAGCTTTAAGAGCTGCTCGCCTGCTATCTTTCCGATAGCCGCCTCATGAATGAGCGCCGCGTCAACGTGGGAAGCATTAAGCGCGGGCTGTGCGTCAACAGTGCCGTTTTCCGCAAGGATAGCGTCGCACGCGGAGTGACCCGTGCAGCGGTTGTTGCCCTCGACAAGAGAGTAGAATTCCTGATGGGAATTGCCCTTTGCAACAGAACGCGATACGATGTCCGCACCCGAGTCCTCGCCGTCAAGCTTTACCTTGAAATTCGAGATAGCGACCTCTGCGTTGTCTGTCATGAGACGCTCGCGCACGATAAGCTTAGCGTCCTTTGCGAGCACCGCATTGGTGTTTCGTGTGGACATATCAACTCCGCCGAGCTGGATAGTATCCATTTCAAGACGGGAATTTTCCTCAAGATAGCAGTCGGTCACAGGGTCAATCTTCTTCAGACCCTTGCCTGTGCCTGTGCCGATGTGCTTTTCCTTGTACAGCACCTTGCTGTCCTTTGCAAGGAAAAAGCGGTGTATGCCGTTGTGACGAGCCTGCTCCTCGCCGTCGTTATGCACGCCGCAGCCTGCAACGATAACGATGTCCGCGCCCTCGCCGATGTAGAAATCATTGTACACGAGGTCATCAACATCGCTGTGAGTTACGCACGCAGGAATAAACACAGTCTCACCCTTTGTGTGCGGCTTTACGGTGATGACGATACCGGGGTTGTCCGTTTTCGGCTCGATAGATACGTTCTCGGAGGACTTTCTGCCTGCGCACTGGCTGTCCTCGCGGATATTGTAGGCACCCTTGAACTCAACTCCGTCAAAGTCGGAGATAGTCTTTAAAAGGTCGCTTGTAATTGCGTTAAAATTCACATTCATGATATCGCTCATCGACAGACACCTCCGTTAAGCTTGGGACATGAGCAGGTGTATTCGCCGTTCAGCAGCGAGGGAAGTATCTCCTCGCGCGGACCTGCCGTCCTTATCTTTCCGTTTGCAACAACGATTATCTCGTCAGCAATGGAGAGTATGCGCTCCTGGTGCGAGATAACGACAAGTGTGCCCTCGGTGTTGTTCCTGATGTCCTCGAATGTCTCAACAAGGCGCGAGAAGCTCCACAGGTCAATACCTGCCTCGGGCTCGTCAAATACAGACAGCTTTGCCTTTCTCGCAAGCACGGTAGCTATCTCGATACGCTTTGCCTCGCCGCCCGACAGCGCAGTGCTCATCTCGCGGTCGATGTACTCCTCGGCGCACAGTCCTACCTTTGACAGCAGGTCGCACAGAGAAGTCTCCTTCAAGCGTTCACCTGCCGCAAGCACCAGCAGGTCGCGGACAGTAAGTCCCTTGAAGCGCACAGGCTGCTGGAAAGCGTAAGCAATGCCCTTATTGGCACGCTCGGTAATGCTGAGGTCTGTGATATCCTCTCCGTCAAGCAGTATCCTGCCCGAATCGGGAGACTGAACGCCCGCGATAAGCTTTGCAAGAGTAGTCTTGCCGCCGCCGTTCGGGCCTGTTATAACGATAAGCTTGCTGGAAGCCTTGTAGCTGATATCATTTACGATAGCCTCGCCGCTCGGCAGCTTCCAGACCAGATTCTGAAGTTCAAGCACAGAAATAAACTCCTTTCGAGTAAAAATGTTCTGTAAGAGGTATGACAAAAGTTTAACGCACAGCATACCTCAATAAAATATAATACCACATTTTATAATGCTTTGTCAAGGATAAAATATGCAGACGCCCGATTTTCGGCAGCGCGAAAAAATTACCGAAAATTTACCGCTTACCCCCTTTATTTTTTCCGCAATATGTAGTATACTTATAAAGTACGCGGTAAAATACCGCAGGAAAAAATTACTGAGGTGTAAAAATGGACATATTTCTTGACATCGTCCTTATACTTGCAGGCTTCGTCCTGCTGATAAAGGGCGCAGACTTTTTTGTAGACGGTGCGGCTTCACTTGCAAGGAAGCTGAAGATACCGTCGCTTGTAGTAGGTCTTACTATCGTTGCTCTCGGCACAAGCTGCCCCGAGCTTGCAGTAAGCGTTTCCTCCTCTCTTTCCGGAGCAAACTCCATGGCAGTCGGAAACGTAGTTGGCTCTAACCTGTTCAATCTGCTCGTCGTTCTCGGCGTATGTGCTGCGATTACTCCCGTAATGGTAAGCAAGGACGTTATCAGGCGTGACTTCCCTGTTTCTATCGGAGTTATGGTGGTGTTCGGCGCACTGCTGCTGGTTGGCTCGCAGGCGTATACCCTTGATAGGATAGAGTCGGTTATACTGCTGGTACTGCTTATCGGCTACATGATCTGGACTATTTCTGCCGCTCTCAAAGGCAGAAAGAATGCTGTCGAGGAAGAGAAACCCGAAAAGTTCGTATGGTGGAAATGCGCGCTGTTCATTGTCGGCGGTGCTGCAGGTATCGTATTCGGCGGAACTCTCGTAGTTGATCACGCCGAAACTCTTTGCTGCGATAGATTTGGCATAAGCGAAACACTCGTAGGTCTTACAGTATGCGCTATCGGAACCTCCCTGCCCGAGCTTGTTACCTCCGTGGTTGCAGCCAAGAAAGGCGAAAGCGACATGGCTATCGGTAACGTTGTGGGCTCCAACATACTCAATGTAGTATGTATCCTCGGCGTTTCAGGACTTATCTCCCCCATTGATGTATCGATGAATATCCCCATGAACATCATCATCGACATCTGCATCTTCCTTGCAACTGCGATACTCTGCTACATCTTCTGCCTCAACAAGAAGATAAACCGTGTTGAGGGCATCGTT
>JAZNWG010000017.1:0-6971 GCA_045593225.1 Oscillospiraceae bacterium | reverse complement strand
AATATTTTCGCGAACAAGCTCCACTATCCTCTCGCCCGATTCCTTTGCAAGTCTGCGGCGAGCAGAGTTTACAGCAGGCTCTGTACCGGCTGTGGGAAGCGCAAGACCGAGCGCTTCTGTAAGGCAGTTCATGGAGTTCGCAGTATACATACCAGAGCAGCTTCCGCAGGTAGGACATGCGTTATTCTCATAGTCTTTGAGCACATCTTCACCAATCTCACCTGAAGTGAACTGGCCGATCGCTTCATATATCTCGGAATAGCCTACTCTCTTGCCCTGAACGCAACCGGGATTCATAGGACCGCCGCTGATAAAGATAGCGGGCAGATTCATTCTGGATGCCGCAAGCACCATTCCAGGTACGATCTTATCACAGTTGGGGATGAATACAACACCGTCAAGAGGATGCGCTGTAAGCATTACTTCAATGCTATCAGCAATAAGCTCACGCGAAGCAAGGGAGTATCTCATGCCCTTGTGATTCATAGCAACGCCATCGCACACGCCAATGGTAAAGAACTCAAAAGGAACACCACCTGCGTTTCTGATACCGTCCTTTACATACTTGGAGATCTCATGCAGGTGCTGATGACCGGGAACGTAATCGCTGGCAGCGCAAACGACTGCGATAAAGGGTCTGTTCATCTCGCTGTCGGTAACGCCAAGGGATTTCAGAATAGCTCTGTGGGGAGTTTTTTCAGCTCCTAACTTGATCAAATCACTTCTCATTGTTTTGTCGACCTTTCTTTCTAATATATCAGCAGGATCTGTAAAGCATTGCTGCGCCGATTATTCCTGCATCATTTCCAAGACTGCACACAGCAATCTCGGTATTTTTCTTGCTGTTTTTAGAATATATCTGCTCTGAAACTGCTTTTTTCAGCGGTATCATCAGAGTGTCACCTTCGTTGCAGACACCACCGCCGACACAGAGTATATCGGGCTGGAAGATGTTTATTGTGTTTGCAATACCGCAAGCAAGGTATTTTACATACATTTCAGTTACCAATCTGCCGACAGGACAGCCTTTCTTCATGGCAAGATAAGCTGTTCTCGCGCCGCACTTGCCGTCCTCTTCTATCTGTTTTGCAAGCAGTGAGTTCGGCTGTGCTTCTGCTGCTTCAGCTGTCATCTTTCCGAGTCCTGTTGCTGAGGAATAAGCCTCAAAGCAGCCTTTCCTGCCACAGGTACATGGTCTCCCGTCTGCGACGATTACAGTATGACCAATTTCGCCACCTGCACAGTTTGAGCCACTGTAAATCTTACCGTTGATGATGATTCCCGAACCAACGCCTGTGCCGAGCGTAATAACTATCGCGTTATTTGCACCCTTTGCAGCACCTGCAACGAATTCGCCAAAGGCTGCAGCATCAGCGTCATTGCCAAGGTAGGTCTTAACACCAAATTCGGCCTCAATATCAGCGCGGATAGGAACATTTACAAAGCCGAGGTTATTGGAATACTCAACGACACCGTCGGTATTACAAGTGCCGGGGCAGCCTATTCCGATTGAATGAGCGTCAGATGGCTTTATGCCGAGCTCCGCGCAGGCAAGGCGGACAGACTGCTTGATATCCTCAAGTATCTCAGAATATGGACGCGGCGCATTGGTTTTTACCTTTGCACGTGCAACGATCTTGAGGTCATCATCAACTATTCCGCACGCGATATTTGTACCGCCTATGTCTATGCCTATGTAATATGCCATAACCTCAACCTCCCTGAAATTAGATAATATCAGTTATAATAAGTTCTCCCTTACCGCTGACAGTATAACTGCCTGTTCCTGCATCAATAAAGATACTGTCGCCCTTTGCAGCTGTAACGCTCTCGCCGTTTGCAGCAACGGTGCACTCGCCGTCAAGCACCAGTATGGAGTTGAAGGACTTGCTGTCAGCTTTCAGTGTCACATTGCCGTCAAGCTCCAGCTTATTTACATTGAAATACTCACAGGAGCGAAGCAGCGTCTTAACTCCGCCGTCAATGGCTTCGGGTGCGCCCTGTGCTGTTGTGGGGTATTTAGGAGGAACAAGCTCTGTCACCTCGCAAGCCTTTTCTACGTGCAGAGGTCTGGGTTTTCCGTCAGCACCAACTCTGCCGTAGTCATAGATGCGGTATGTGGTGTTGGAATTCTGCTGAATCTCGGCAATAAGGATGCCCTTACCGATAGCGTGGAGTGTTCCGGCTTCGATGAAGAAAACATCGCCCTTATGAACAGGAACGTTATTTGTTACTTCAAGCAGTGTGTTGTTCGCGATACGCTCTGCGAACTCCTCGCTGCTTATCTCGTGCTTGAAGCCGTAAAGAAGCTCAGCGCCCTCCTCACAGTCAACTATGTACCACATCTCAGTCTTGCCGTACTCACCCTCAACGCGCATTGCGTAGTCATTGGAGGGGTGTACCTGCACAGAAAGATTGTCCTTAGCGTCGATAAGCTTGATAAGGATCGGGAAATACTCAAATCGCTCGCAGTTTGTGCCAAGAACAGAATTGCCCTTAGCCTCGATGTACTCGGTCAGTGTCTTCCCTGCAAGCTCTCCGCTTGCGACAATGCTCTTACCATCCTTGTGGCAGGAAAGCTCCCAGCTTTCAGCGATCTTATCGCTGTCCATGACCTTGCCGTACTCCTCGCGAAGTCGGTTTCCACCCCAGATGTAATCTGTGCAATGTGCAGTAAGTTTGATAATGCTCATAAATTTTTATGTCCTTTCGAATGATGTGAACGTGTAACTGTTAAGTACAGTCAGCGCTTACATCGGAATTTCTTTTAATAGCCTAAATTCTCGTTAACGATGATTACCTTTATTCTATCAGCCACGCGCTGCTGTCCCATTCTTACATATGTACAGCAGATACGACCCTCGCTGCGGCAGTGACCGCATAAGCCTGTCTTCGCGCAAGGTGTGTCACAGTTGAGTCGAACAGTATTCATAGGAGCTGCGATCTTTTCAACACGCATGATAGCCTCGGCATAATCCTGAACGATCTTATTTTTGCCTACAACAAGAATTACCTGCTTAGGGCCGAATGTCATCGCTGAAACACGATTTCCTCTGCCGTCTACATTGTAAAGCTCGCCTGTCTCGGTAACGGCGTTACTGCTTGCAAAGAAGGTATCGGAAACGAATGCCTTGCGCATGATATCCTCTACCTCATCAGGTGTTTTGCCCTCGGAACGATCAATATAGATGCCCTTATAATCGTTCATGAGCATATCTGTGACACCGCTCTCTTTAAGAGTCATCGAGCCGCCTGCTGTGATAAGCTTGTCGTACTTGATAAGAGAACGCACGATCTCAAGCATTTCTTCCTTTGTTTCAGCATAATAAGGCTTGATCTTATTGCGCTCCAGTGCTTTCATGGTTTTTTCGATTTTAGCGTCCATATTTTCCTCCTTATTCGTCCTGTGAACATTTCTGAGAGATCGTTGTAATAGAATTTTCTGAGATAACAAACGATCCATCGCCGCCGTATTCACCATAGGGAACATAATATTCGGCGGGATTTGAACCGTAAGTGATCGTATTTAGCAGAGCAGCTTTTCTTGTAGCGAACATCTCATCGGTGATGTTTGTTCCACAAGCTTCCTTTATTATGTTGAAATAACTGTCAAGCAGTGAGCTGTCAGTATAGCGGAGATTCTGATTTATCAGCTCAGACAGCAGATCGGATATTACATTGAAGCGATAGCTCTCACCTTCTCCGAAATCTGCAAGGTAGATATAGCGGAAGATAGATTCTGGACTGAAGATCTGTTCGCCTGCATTGAATGCATCAAGCTCGCTTCCGTCAGTAACCAGAATAGTTTCCGCGACATTATATCTTACATTACCGTATGCTGAAGTAAGACGTATGAAGCTTTCGCGGTCAAAGCTTATATATCCGTCGAAGTTTACGCCTGTTGCATTGCTTACAGCTTCAGCAACTCCTTCTCCGCCTTTTGAAGCGAATATATTGGACAGGGAGCGCTCACCGGCAGGAATACTGATTCCGTTAGGCACAGGAATGAAGACAAGCGCATTGTCCACTGCATTGTATGAAACGATCATGAACAGCTCAGGAACGTCCTGCGCACGGTCTGACAGCGTTGTGATTATAGTAAAGTTGTGGCTGCTGTCAGGACGGAAATCATCAGTAAGCTCACCTGTCGAAGTTAACCCGGTTGAGGTCTCCTTTGTCTCCGGGAAAAGATACCAGCTGAAGGTCATAATGATACCAATAACAAAAGCCAGTGCAATTCCGAATGCAATAAAATAGATATACCAGTTACTTTTTCTTTTTACAGCCATATATTTCTGCCTTCCCTTTAAAAATTATCAAAAGCTATTGAAATTTATCAAAAATAGTAATATAATATATTTGTATGCACAATATTTAGTATAAACGATACCATTGCATTATATATTTAAGTATACCACATTTGTTCGGAAATTTCAATATAATCAGAGGTAATATATGAACAATTTTTACTGGAGAACTTGGGCTGAGATCGATCTTGATACACTCAAAAACAATATAAATGAGATCAAAAAGCTTGCTGGAAATAAAGAGATAATTGCCGTAGTAAAAGCTAACGCATACGGTCATGGAGACATCCACTGTGCTGAAGCTCTTACAAAATGCGGTATCAGCCACTTCGCTGTTTCAAATCTCTGGGAAGCTCAGGGTCTGACTAACGGTGGCATAAGCGGTGATATACTCATTTTTGGCTATTGTGATATTCCGCTTATCTTTGATAATCTTGACAAGAATTACATATTCACAGTAGGAACGACAGAGTATGCAAAACACCTCTCTGACGAAGCAATAAAGCGCGGTGTCAAGGTACCTGTTCACATTAAATTTGATACGGGCATGAGCAGAGTCGGCATTACAACTGAGGAAGAAGCTGACTTTATACTCTCGCAGGAGGGTCTTGACTGCAAGGCAGGATACACGCATTTTGCGGTTGCTGACAGCCTTGATGAAGCATGCATGGAGTTTACAGCGCAGCAGCACAAGCGCCTTGCCGATATCTGCCACAGCAGAGGTCTTAAAATGCACTCGCAGAACAGCGGCGGTATCATATTCCACACTGATTTTGAGGGTGATTACGTCCGCGCCGGTATCGTAATGTACGGTCATAAGCCTGACGCCGCTTACCCCTTCCCTTCTGAAATAAAGCCTGTTTTCAGCCTTAAGACCGTTGTAAGCCAGTTAAAGACTATCGAAGCAGGCACTACCGTAAGCTATGGCAGGACTTACACAGCTCAAAGAAAGACCACGCTCGCACTGATTGCCTGCGGCTATGACGACGGTTTCAACAGACGACTTTAAGGCCAGTGGGATTGTGAGATAAACGGAAATTATGCTCCCGTATGCGGACGTATCTGCATGGATCAGACGCTTATCGATGTAACGGATATCCCTGATGTTAAGATAGGTGATGTCGTTACGGTCTATTCAAATAAGCTTGATGATAAATGCTCGCTTGAAAACGCGGCCGAAAAGATAGGAACTATAAATTATGAGCTTCTGTGTGCAATCGGAACAAGAGTGCCTCGTATTTACATAGAGGATGGTAAGGAAACGGAAGTAATAAGATACGTTTAATATCTCCCCCACAGTTTTGTGCTGTGGGGATTTTCACTTTTTGGTTGTTTTTTTCTCAACAAACGTGATATTGATTTCGTTTATAAAATAAGCTATACTTTATACAACGGTGCTCCAAAATACTAAGGAGGTAATGACATGAATCTCACGATAGGACAAAGCATTAAGAAGTATCGCAAGGAAAATGATCTCACACAGGAACAGCTTGCGGAAATATTCGGTGTTACTGCGCAGACCATAAGTCGCTGGGAGCTTGGGACAGCATATCCAGACATTACAATGCTGCCAGTGTTGGCAAACTTTTTCGGTATAAGTACCGATACGCTGCTCGGAGTGGATATATCACGCAAGAACGATGAGATAAAAGCAGCGCTTGAATATAACTCTACTCTGCACCGAGAAGGTAGACATGTGGAAAGCGAAGCGTTCATTCGCGAAAAACTGAAGCTGTATCCTGATAATGCGGAGCTGACCTATCAGCTTGCGTATGCACTGGCTAAATACACCGCCGAGGGCGAGCAGCAACAGGTTATAGATAACGAGATAGAAAGTCTTTGTAAGCGTTCAATACAGCTTGACAATGGCACTTGGATAACCCATGCTGCCAAGCAGATGCTTTGTCTTATGTATAACCGTCAGGGGCAACGCGAAAAGGCTGTAGAGATAGCTGAAAGTATGCCAACCTGGTGGGTAAGCCGTGAGTTCCTAATGCAATACGTGCTTCCTCAAGAAGAAGCTGCTGCGCAGAGGCAATACAATCTTGTCGCTCTTATGGATATGACAATACTCCATCTACACAAGATTGCGCGTGATATGCCTAGTGACGAACAGAGCGTTGCAGTACTGGACAAGGCAGTCGCTCTGGCTGAACTTATTGCTGGAGATGACATGAAATATCATCATGAGCGTATCTGCAAATGCCACCTTTGGCGCGCAAGATATTTCTGTCGTATGTGCGACAAGGACAGCGCTTTTGAGGCACTGGAAAAGGCTCTTTATCATACAGTACAGTTCGAGAGTCGCCCCGAATGTTCAAAGTATGAGGCGTTCTGGCTGTGGCGCATTGAGGATGTGCGTGCAAACGAGAAGAAAGATGCTCCCGAGAATCTGTATCAGCATTTATTCCGAAAGATCAAAGAGCCTGTATTTGAGATTATCCATTCTGACGAACGTTTTGCTCGTCTGACGGAAACATTAATGTGTTATATTAACGAATAACTAAAAAGGTTACCGTTTTAGTCGGTAGTCATATAAAAGTATAAGAAAGCCACTTTTGATATTGATTTCAAAACTGGCTTTTCGTTTTCTTATGGCATTGACTTTGTTAGGCAACTTTGTTATAATCAATTTAGTGATAATAAGGACTTACGGAGTAATTG
>JAZNWG010000016.1:0-2283 GCA_045593225.1 Oscillospiraceae bacterium | reverse complement strand
AAAAAGCCATGCACTGGTTTGAGCAGCTGTACAGGCTGTATGGTGAGCGCGATATTCCACTGTTTCACGAGTGGGTGTACACCGATATTCTCGTTGATATAACAGCTTCGGGGGAGTGCATCTCGGCTGTTATGCGGCGAGAGCGTTCGCTGATACCCGTTACGGAGGTATCCGCAAACCGCACTGTGAACATCGCGCCACACCCACTCTGCGACACGATACAGAACCTCACCGAGCCAAAGCACAAAGCAGCTTATATCGGCTATTTACGCGAATGGGCAGGCTCGCAGTCTTCGGACGAGCGGCTTGCGGCTGTGCTGAAATACGTGGAGCGCGGCACTCTCACAAGCGACCTTACAGCCCACGGAATACAGCCGCAAAGTGGCAGTATGGTGAGCTTTTCGGTGGACGGCGAAAGGCTTTGCGATGATAGACGAATTATTGATTCACATATTGAATTCACTCGCTCCCTGCCATCGGAAATGGGTATATGCTGCGTCAGCGGTGAATACACCGCGCTTTGCAGGCTGCACCCGAAGCGCATCACATCGCCGTCAAGCTCCGCAAAGCTTATCTCGAAGCGCGAGCGCGAAAGGCTTTGCTTTGGCGGAATATTCCACAGCGCGGACGAGGCATTCCCTGTCGGGCGCGAGGTCAGCTTCAAGGCGCACGCGGTGCTGAAAAGGCTTGTTTCAGAGGGCGCGGTACGACTTCAGCAGTGGACTTTCATCGCCTTTGACGAGCGCGGCAATTCCCTGCCGCTTCCGATATTCGGCAATACAGCAGCACCTGTCGGCTCTGTCACGATACTGGGGCTGTGCGAAGCGACAAAGGGCAGGCTGTCTGTGACGCTCTGCAAAAGGCTTTCGGCAGAAAACTACCTGCGCGCTCTCGCAATGCTGCATTCTCCGCTGCCCGAGCGGTACAGCGGTGTTTACTACGAGCGGCTTCTGAACAGAATTCTTTAAAATGAGGTGACGAAATGCGGCTGCTGCACAAGATAGATTTTATGGCGCTTATCTCGGTAAGCGGCGCTTGCCCTAACGGCGACCCGCTGTGTGGCGGCAGACCGCGCACCGATACAGACGGGTACGGTATCATCACCGATGTCTGCATAAAACGCAAGCTTCGTGACCGACTTTCCGAAATGGGCGAAAATATCCTGATAACTCCGCAGAACGAGCGCTCGGACAGTATTGCAAAGCGGATAGCTGCGATAAAACCGCTGGACAGCTCCGATATATGCTCGCACTTTTATGACGTGAGGGCTTTCGGGCAGGTGATCGCAATGTCGCGCTCGCCGCTTCGAACGAACGGCATTCGCGGCGCTGTGAGCATAAGCCACTCGTTCAGCCTGCACCCTGTTGATATCATTGAGCTTCCGATAACGCGCTGCATAAATTCCGAAACAGGGACGCGCCGCGGCTCGGATACACTGGGCTTTAAAAGCTTTGTGCGGTACGGACTTTATGTGCTGAAAGGCTCGGTAAATACGCATTACGCCGAGAGAAACGACTTTTCTGAAGAGGACGCGGAAAAACTGAAAGCAGCACTTTCCACGATGTTTCACAACGACGTAAGCGCCGCCCGCCCCGAGGGCAGCATGACGTTAGAGCAGCTGTACTGGTGGCAGCATTCCTCGGCCTATGGCGACTATCCCTCGCATATCGTATTCGGCTCGGTAAAGGCCGAGCTTCGCGATGGTGTCACAAAGCCAATGAGCTTTGAGGATTACGAGATATGCGAGCAGCCGCTGAGCAGGCTTTCGCCTGAAATTTACGTTTTTGGCCGTCCTTGTGAAACACCTCTGTGCTGACCCGCCGCATACAACAGGCACGCACAAAGCTATGCTAAGTGCGGCGGAATTGCCTGAGGGGCACCCCTTGGACGTTATATATTTAACTAAGTTATGAAAAGAAGAACCGCACGGCTGTTATGTCGTGCGGTTCGCTTTATTATTTCATTTCGTTTAATGCTCTCTGACCTATATCTTTTCTGTAGTGTACTTTCTCGAAACCGATAGTTTCAACTGCCTTGTAAGCCTTATCCAGCGCGGACTGCAGATCATCACCTGTCGCTGTAACGCCGAGAACTCTGCCGCCTGCTGTGAGGAACTTACCGTCCTCGAGCTTTGTGCCTGCGTGATAAACGTAAGCAAGCTCAGACTGGCCGTTCTCGTCAAGACCCGTTATCTCCTTGCCTGTCTCGTACTTCTCGGGATAGCCGCCGCTTGCCATTACTACACAAGCGCAGGACTTGTCGCTCCACTTGATATCAAGAGTA
>JAZNWG010000015.1:0-3127 GCA_045593225.1 Oscillospiraceae bacterium | reverse complement strand
TCCATTAAATCGTTGTACATTACAGGTACTCCTTTCGAATTTGCGAAATAATAACAGCAGAAAAAACACAGCATCATGCCTGTCTTACTATACCATGCCTGTAGCAGAACTGTCTGATCTGTCAATAACACGGAGCTAAATAAAATACATGATCCGTTTTTCAAAAAGCTATTTTTATTATAACCTAAAATTAAACTAATTGCAAGTAATTTTTTGAAAAATGATGAAAATAAAGTATTTTTATCAAAATAAACAGCACACCGTTAACTGCAAACGTTTTCGGTGTGCTTATTTACTATTTTATATCAGATCTGAGCCATGATAAGATCGCCCATTTCTGAACAGGATACGAGCTTCATACCCTCAGACATGATATCGCCTGTTCTGTAGCCCGCATCAAGCACCTTGTTGACTGCTTCTTCAACAGCATCAGCTTCCTCGGCCATATCAAAGGAATATCGCAGCATCATGGCAGCGGAAAGTATCGTAGCGATAGGATTAGCCTTATTCTGTCCTGCGATGTCAGGCGCAGAGCCACCACTTGGCTCATACAGGCCGAACTTAGTCTCGTTCATACTCGCAGAGGGCAGCATTCCGATAGAGCCTGTTATCATAGAAGCTTCATCTGAAAGAATATCTCCGAACATATTCTCTGTAACCATTACATCAAACTGTGCGGGCTCCTTTACAAGCTGCATAGCGCAATTATCAACCAGCATATGCTCGTATGTAACCTCGGGATAAGCCTTGGCTACCTCCTCAACGACCTTTCTCCAAAGGCGAGAAGAGTCGAGAACATTCGCTTTATCAACGCTTGTGACCTTTTTACCGCGCTGCATAGCGACATCAAAAGCCTTTACCGCAATGCGTCTGATCTCATTTTCATCATATTTGAGTGTGTCGATGGCAGTCATAACGCCGTCTATCTCCTCGGTCTTACGCTCTCCGAAATACAGACCGCCAGTAAGCTCGCGCATTATCATCATATCGAAGCCCTTTGTACTGATCTCCTCTTTGAGTGGGCAAGCACCGCTTAACTGCGGGAAAAGAACACAGGGTCTGAGGTTAGCAAACAGTCCGAGCGCCTTTCTCAGTCCGAGAAGACCGGCTTCAGGTCTGAGGCTTGAAGGAAGCTTGTACCATGGAGAAGTTGAAGTGTTTCCGCCGATAGAACCCATAAGAACAGCATCAGACGCTTTGCAACGTTCTATTGTTTCCTCGGTAAGAGGAACTCCGTTAGCATCTATCGAGCAGCCGCCCATTAAAAGTTGCTCATAATTGAATGCATGTCCATATCTTTCAGCAATCTTATCCAGCACCTTCATCGCCTCTGTGACGATCTCAGGACCTATTCCATCACCTTTAATAACAGCTATATTTTTATTCATTTTTATACCTCTAAAAACTATCAGATATCAATGCGGTATCTTCTTTCATATCCGTCCTTGACACCAATGTTATGCCTTTGCTTGCCATCAGCTTCAAATCCTATTCTTTCAAAAAAGGAAGCTGCCCTTGTATTTTTGTCATCTACCCATAGAAATGCTGTTCTTATATGCCTTGCACGCATCTCACGAAGAACAAATGATAAAAGCTTCCTTCCAAGGCCGATACTTCGATACTCCTCATCAATATAAAGAGCCGTTATCTCACAACCGTCAGGAATAGGTGTAGATTCACAAACGCAAAAGCCTCTGACCGTCTTGTCACATACAACAGTAGCTGCAAGAAGCGCTCCTCGTATCAGCTTCAGAATACACTCCTCATCATAAAAAGAGCCGTGACAGCGATTCATCAGATCGTTTATTTCTTTGACCTGCGTTTTTGATGCAGGCTTAATATTAAGTATCAAATTTTACCCCTTTATCGAATTTAATAATCCGCCCTTATTTATTATCTCCTTGATAAAATCAGGAAAAGGCTGAGCCTGATAAGACTGCCCCTTAGTAACGTTTGTAATAACGCCGGTATCAAAATTGATGTCGACCTCGTCGCCATTCTCAATACCTTTCGCAGCTTCATCGCATTCAAGGATCGGCAGGCCGATATTTATTGCGTTACGATAAAAGATCCTCGCGAAGGTCGATGCGATAACACAGCTAATTCCGCTTGCCTTAATAGCAATAGGAGCGTGCTCGCGGGAGCTGCCACAGCCAAAATTCATATTTGCTACCATTATATCTCCTGCCCTGACCTTGTTTACGAACTCCTTATCGATATCCTCCATACAATGCGAAGCAAGCTCCTTATGATCTGCTGTATTGAGATATCTTGCGGGGATAATCACATCTGTGTCGACATTATCACCATATTTATGTACTATTCCATGAGCATTCATTCTGAATATCCCCCTTATTCTGTTACGTTAGAAATATATCCTGTTAATGCGCTTGCTGCAGCAATCGCAGGGCTTGCAAGATATACCTCGGAAGTGGTGTCACCCATTCTTCCGACAAAATTGCGGTTAGTAGTAGCAACTGCTCGCTCATGCGGCGCGAGTATACCCATGTGGCCGCCGAGGCAAGGTCCGCAGGTAGGAGTGGAAACAGCCATTCCCGATTCAATAAATATCTCCAGAAGGCCGTTACGCAGTGCATCGAGATAGATCTGCTGAGTTGCGGGGATCACGATTGCACGTACACCCTTTGCGACCTTCTTACCCTTTACAACCGCTGCAGCAGCTTCAAGATCGGAATAACGACCATTTGTGCAGGAACCGATAATTACCTGATCTATCTTTATATTAAGCTTTTCTGCCTCGTCTATCGTTTTTGTGTTCTCGGGGAGATGCGGAAAAGCAACGGTAGGTCTGATCTCGGAAAGATCAATATCTATTACACGGCTGTAATTGGCGTCATCATCAGCCTTAAATATATCAAAGCTGCGGTCAGTCCTGCCCTTTACATAATCGAGCGTGATCTCATCGACCTCGAAGATACCGTTCTTTGCACCTGCCTCGATAGCCATATTAGCCATGCAAAGCCTGTCGTCCATGGAAAGGCTTTTGAGTCCTTCACCGGTGAACTCCATAGATTGATAAAGTGCACCATCAACGCCTATCATTCCAATGATATGTAAAATAACGTCCTTGCCAGAAACCCATTTATTCAGCTTTCCTGTAAGGTTG
>JAZNWG010000014.1:0-2360 GCA_045593225.1 Oscillospiraceae bacterium | reverse complement strand
ATTGAGATCCTTGGAGGTAAGAGCAAGGCTGCCGATTATGAGGCTCTTGTGCTTGCTGTGCAGGCACTTTCGGCTTGCAGCGATGCTTTCCGCTTGGAAATAGGCGAGAGCAGCATTTTCAGATTGCTGGTCGCAGAGCTTGGTATAAGCGCAGAGGAGTCCGAGAATATTCAGGCTCTTATCGAAACAAAGAATTACCCCGCACTTGGTGATGCCCTTTCTGCTTACAGCGGTCCTGCCGCTGAAGCACTCAGAGCGCTCCCCACACTTTTTGGCTGTGACGAGGTGTTCGCAGCGGCTGAGAAGCATATGATCACTCCTGAGCTTCGTGAAAAGCTTGCTGCTTTGAAGGAGACCTATGATTCGCTTCGTGCTTCAGGTATCGAGGAAGTAAAGGTAGACCTCGGTCTTGTACATAAGAAGAATTATTATACAGGTATAATCTTCCGCGGTTATGTTGAGGGCTACGGACAGCCCGCGCTTTCGGGTGGCCGTTACGATAACCTTATCGGTGATTTCGGCAGAGATGTTCCTGCAGTTGGCTTTGCGATAAATGTCGAGGCAGCTGCAAAGGTGCTGCTGAAAAATGCAGATACATCACTCATAACCCCTGCCGATGTTATGGTTCATGCTGCTGACGGCGCAGAGGTAGAGGGTCTGAAGCATTGCACAGCGCTCATCAAAGAGGGTAACACAGTGCTCAATTCTGTATTCGCTACCGAAGAAGATGCTGTACAGCACGCAAAGACTAACGGGATACATCGTATTGATATCATCGCTGCAGATGGCAGTGTAGCATCAAAGGAGATCTGACATGGAGAATAAAAAGATAAGAATTGCTCTGACAAAGGGCAGACTTGAAAATAAAACTGTCGATCTCCTTGATAAGATCGGCTATGACGTATCAGAGCTGCGTGACAAGGGTAGACGACTTATTCTCACCATTCCAGGAGAGGATATTGAGGTAGTCCTTGCAAAGGCTGCTGATGTTATCACTTATGTTGAGCATGGCGTGTGTGATATAGGAGTTGTCGGCAAGGACACTATCATGGAGTACGGCGGTAAGTTTTTCGAGATAACTGACCTAGGTTTCGGAAGATGCAAATTTGCGCTCGCAGGTAAGAAAGGCGAGGATTTCTATAAGGGCTACGGCGTTAAGACTGTTGCAACGAAGTATCCCAATGTTACCAGAGGCTATTTTGAAGCAAAGGGAATGGACGTTGATATCGTAAAGATAGAAGGCTCGGTTGAGCTTGCTCCGCTTGTCTCTCTTGCCGATGGTATCGTTGATATAGTTGAAACAGGTACTACTTTAAAGGAAAACGGACTTGAAGTATTTGAAGATGTTGCTCCTATTTCGGCAAGACTTATTGTAAATACAGTAAGTATGAAGCTGAAGCAGGAGCGTATCTCGCAGATAGTTAAGCAGATAGAGGAGAATTTATAATGATAAAGATAATAAAAGCCGACGGCGCAGAAAAGGATTTTCTCGCCGAGGTAGAAAAGAGAGCCGGCGAGGTAAACGCCGACGTTGAAAAGATAGTAAAGGATATACTCGCTGATGTTAAGGCTAACGGTGACGCAGCTGTTAAGAGCTACACAGCTAAGTTTGACTGCCCCAATGCGCAGTTCTACCGTGTTCCCGACGAGGCTATTCAGGACGCTCTGACCGAGTATAACGAAACAAATTCCGAGTTCGTAATGGCTATGCTGAATGCGGTTGAGAACATCACAGCATTCCACACCCGTCAGAAGCGCGAGGGCTTCTGTGTTACTGAGGAGAACGGCGTGATAATGGGTCAGCGCGTACGTGGGCTTGATAAGGTAGGTCTGTATGTTCCCGGCGGAACAGCAGCTTATCCTTCCTCTGTACTTATGAACGCTATCCCTGCAAAGATCGCAGGCGTTAAGGAAGTCATCATGGTAACTCCGCCTCTTAAGGACGGCACAGCAAACAAGGATATCCTTGTTGCTGCGGCTCTTTGCGGAGTAGACAAGATATACCTCTACGGCGGTGCACAGGCTTGTGCGGCTCTCGCTTACGGTACAGAGGAGATCCCCAGAGTATCAAAGATCGTTGGTCCTGGTAACATTTTCGTAGCAACTGCAAAGAAACTGCTTTACGGCACTGTTGACATTGATATGTTTGCTGGCCCCAGTGAGATACTTGTTCTTGCTGATGAAACAGCAAATCCCAAATACCTTGCTGCAGACCTCATGTCGCAGGCAGAGCACGATAAGCTTGCCTCAGCTATCCTCATCACAACAAGCATGGAGGTAGCTGAAAAGACACAGGCTGAGATAGAGCGACAGGCAGCAATGCTTTCCCGTAAGGAGATAATCGACTATTCTATTGACAA
>JAZNWG010000013.1:0-3596 GCA_045593225.1 Oscillospiraceae bacterium | reverse complement strand
CTATGACGAGACTGACGAGGTCTACGCCGAGGTGTAACATAAAGTAACAAAACCGCATATAATGAGATTCCAATGTTTTTTGGTATCTCTTTTTTTATGCGGAGGTGCTTTTGTTATGATAATCTACACAGTCGAAAGCGGCGATACACTTATCGGTATCTCGCGCCGCTTTGGTATCCCGCCGCTGCGTATTGCGGCAGTCAACGGTCTTCGTGACCCGTCAAGGCTGGTCGTGGGACAAAGCCTGCTGATAATGTCGGACGGTGTACGCTACATAGTGCAGGAGGGGCAGACGCTGTACTCCATAGCGCAGGAATACGGAGTGCCTCTCGATATGCTTGTGCAGGCGAACCCGAGCCTCAATCCCCTGAATATCCAGGCAGGCGATACTGTCATCATTCCCGTAGGCGGGCAGCCCGAGCAGCGCCCTGCAATAGTCAACGGCTATGCCTATCCCTCGATAACCGAGAGTGCGCTGAACTGCGTGCTGCCGTTTCTGACTTTCCTCAGCCCGTTCAGCTATATGCTCACCCCCGAGGGCGATCTTGTCGCACCCGAGGACAGCGATCTTGTTTACCGCGCTGTGCGTTCCGCAGTAATGCCGCTGATGGTGGTGACAAACCTCTACGAGGGCGGCTTTGACACAGACGCTCTGTCCGCTGTCATAAACAATCCCGAAACGTCACAGAAGTTCATCGACAGCATTACGGAGGAGCTTCAGAACAAGGGCTATTACGGCGTGAACATGGATATGGAGTACATCGCGCCGAGCGACCGTGAGGTGTACAACGAGTTCCTGCAGCGCCTTGCAGACCGTATCCGTCCGCTCGGATATATCCTCACCGTTGCGCTCGCGCCGAAGATATCAGCAGATCAGCAGGGTCTGCTTTACGAGGCTCACGACTACGCGGCACAAGGACAGATCGCGGATTACGTCATAATCATGACCTATGAATGGGGCTACACATACGGTCCGCCTCTCGCTGTATCTCCGATAAACGAGATACGCAGGGTTCTTGACTACGCAGTGACCGCGATACCGCCCGAAAAGCTGCTGATGAGCCTGCCGAACTACGCTTACGACTGGACACTGCCCTACACGCGCGGCACGCCCGCGCAGAGCATAGGGCTTACCGCCGCGATAGAGCTTGCACAGAAATACAATGTAGAGATAATCTTCGACGAGGCTTCGCAGACGCCGTACTTCAACTACACCACTTCGGACGGAGTTCCGCATATCGTATGGTTTGACGATCCGCGCAGCATTGCGGCGAAGCTGTCGCTTGTGAACGAATACGAGCTTGCAGGCGTAAGCTGGTGGACGGTAAACCGCTGCTATATCCCCGCATGGCTCATCATGCAGGAGATGTTCGAGATAGAAAAGATATAAAATACAGAATAACCCCCGCTGTTTCAGGCAAAACTATCCATGAAAAAACAGTGGGGGGATCGTATGTCAATAAGAGCAAGAGATCTGTGCAAGCGCTACAACATCGGCGGCACCGAGGTGCGCGCACTCGATGGTGTGAGCCTTGATATAATGAGCGGCGAATATGTGACGATAACAGGAGTAAGCGGCTCGGGAAAATCAACGCTGATGAACATACTCGGCTGCCTCGATACGCCTACATCGGGAACATATCTGCTTGACGGCAGCGACGTTTCGGAGCTTAACGACAAGGAGCTCAGCCGTATCCGCAGCCGAAAGATAGGCTTTGTATTCCAGAGCTTCAATCTTATCCCTGCGCTGACAGCGCTGGAGAATGTGGAGCTTCCGCTGATGTACAGGGGCGTTCCGAAGCCACAGCGCCGCATCGCAGCAAAGGAAGCGCTGGAGACAGTCGGGCTTTCTGACCGCGCAGGCCACAGGCCCTCCGAGATGTCGGGGGGACAGCAGCAGCGCTGTGCCATCGCACGAGCCATCGCAGCAGACCCGTCCATAATCCTCGCGGACGAGCCCTGCGGCAACCTCGACAGCCACAACAGCCGCGAGGTGCTGGATATCCTGTCCGAGCTCAACCGAAACGGAAAGACTGTTGTCATGATAACCCATGACGAGCAGACCGCCAAAAAAGCACAACGGCTACTACGAATTGCAGACGGGCGTATTCTGCTGTAAAAAAATATCCCCCGAGAAATTCGGGGGATAATCATTTTGTGATAAATTACTCAGCCTTTTCCTCAGCTGCCTCCTCGGACTTCTCCTCTGCAGGAGCTTCCTCAGCAGGAGCAGCGACCTCGATAACAGGGAGCTTTGTGCCACACTTGGGGCAGTAGCTGTTGTCGTTCTTGGTCTTAGCTGCGCAGTTCGTGCAGGTGAGGTAGCCGCTCAGCTCATCAAGCTGCTTGTTTACCTCGTTGAGCTTCTCGTAGCAAGCGTCAAGCTCTGCCACAGCAGCGTCAAAAGCCTCGTTGTCCTTTTCGCCGCTCTTAGCCATCTGATACATCATAGCACCGAGCTTCTCGTTCTTTGCCTTGATATCGCCACCGATCTGCGACTTCTTGATCTTCAGCTTGGAGATCTTTACGGCTTCGTCGGTCTTCTTGCCTGCTGTTGCGGCAACGTTCTTGGTGGTGGATATAAGTTCATCTAAAAAACCCATTTTGGATACTCCTTTCAAAAAAGAAAAACTTCAAGCGAAATTGCTTCCTTTCTATTGTAGCACATATTTGAAGATTTTGCAAGAGATTTCTGATCTGTCAGGAACATATTATCTGCTTATCATGCATATTTCGCTTATATCCGCACAAAATACCATTGCGGTGACTTCCGCATAAAAAGACGGAGCAAATGCTCCGACAGGAGGAAAAATCATGTCTAATCGTAACACAAACCAGCAGAACAATAATCAGCAGAACAGCCAGAACAACAAGCCCGAGCAGCAGAACACACAGACAAACAAGCAGAACAACAAGTAATGCAAGGCGGGTCTGCCCGCCTACATATTTTTTCACAAAGCCCTGAAAACGCTATTCTTGTGAGCGCAAAAAGACCCGTGAAGCTTTTCACGGGTCTCAGCTTGTCGAAAACTATGATTTTGCCCGCAAAGCGGGCATTTTCTATAAATTTTTTGACCGAATTCACTTCGGTCAAAAAACACTTCTATCCGCACCAGTGTGCAAGTTGAATGCACCGCATTCAACGCAGTGCGCGCAGGGCGGATGCTTCGGCGAGAAAGTCCCAACGGGACTTTTTCGACGGTCTCAGACCCGTGAAGCTTTTCACGGGTCTTAGGTTTTTTGATTATTGATATCAGCCCTCTTCGCTGAACATATCCTTGCCAACTCCGCACAGGGGGCACTCAAAGTCCTCGGGGAGATCCTCAAACTTTGTACCGGGAGCAATGCCGAGCTCGGGAGCTCCTGCTTCCTCGTCATATACCCAGCCGCAAGCGTCACATACATACTTTTTCATAATCATATTCCTCCTGTTAAGTTAATTTATAGGTTCAAAATCAGCGGCGCCGTGCTTGCACAGGGGGCATACGATATCCTCGGGGAGCTCGTCGCCCTCATACACATAGCCGCATATCTTGCATACATAGCCCTTCTTGCCAAGTCGGATCGTAGCCATGTCGTTCTGTGAGCCAAGGAGT
>JAZNWG010000012.1:0-1936 GCA_045593225.1 Oscillospiraceae bacterium | reverse complement strand
CTGTCCGAACCACTCGTTGATAACAGCGTCGTTATCGCCGCTGAGGTGGTACAGCAGACGCTCAAGGTTAGAGGATATCAGGATATCCATGGAGGGAGAAACAGTTGTGTAGAATTTTCTGTTTCTGTCGTAGACACCTGTATTTATGAAATCGGTGAGTACATTATTGCTGTTGGAAGCGCAGATCAGCTTATTTACGGTAATACCCATAAGCTTTGCGTAGTAAGCAGCAAGAATGTTGCCGAAGTTTCCTGTGGGAACAACTATATTGATCTTCTCGCCGTACTCGATCTCGTTGTTCTTTACGAGCTCAACATAGGTGGAGAAGTAATAAACGATCTGAGGAGCAAGTCTGCCCCAGTTGATGGAATTTGCACTGGACAGCAGGATATTGCTCTCTGCCAGTCTGTCAGCAAAAGCGTTGTCTGTGAAGATAGCCTTTACACCGTTCTGGCAGTCGTCAAAGTTGCCCTTAACAGCGCAAACATGGACGTTCCTGCCTTCCTGTGTGGTCATCTGGCGCTTCTGCATACGGCTTACGCCGTCCTCGGGATAGAATACTGTAATGCTTGTGCCGTCAACGTCCTTGAAGCCCTCGAGAGCAGCCTTACCAGTGTCACCCGAAGTAGCAACGAGGATCGCGATCTCCTTGCCGTCTACTGTCTTCTTAGCGGAAGTTGTCAGCAGATAAGGCAGTATCTGCAGAGCCATATCCTTGAATGCGCAGGTAGGACCGTGCCAGAGCTCCAGCACATATGTACCTGTAAGCAGGTGGGATATCTCAGCGATATTATCTGTATCGAAATTCTTATCGTTGTAAGCGCTGTCGACGCAGTGACGGACCTCCTCAGGAGTGAAATCCGTCAGCAGACGGCTGAATATCTCGTATGCTCTGTCAGCATAGCTCTTATCAGCCATTGCGAGTATCTCGTCCTTGGTGAACTGGGGTATGCTCTCAGGAACGAACAGGCCGCCCTCGTCAGAAAGGCCCTTTGTGATAGCGTGTGCGCTTGTCACCTTGAGAGAAGAATTTCTCGTACTTCTGTAATTCATAAAAAGTCGTCCTTTCTCAGCTTGGAGATCAGTATAATGTATATATTCCGTCGGTAGTGAATGCGTCCTCATAGATATCGAAACGCACTACTGTCGGAAGCTCTCCGCGCGTAATTATGACCTCTGCTATATCGTATCTTGGCTGTAACACTTTATTATTAAGCCCCGGATATACGTTGCAAAGGTAAAAATCAGCTGTCTGCACTATGCGTCTGCGCTTAGTGGCATTTACTGCCTCAAGCCCTGACACCATGCTGTTTCGCTGTCGGGTCTTGACCTCGGTAAAGACTATAAATCTGCCGATCTCTGAAATAATATCTATCTCGCCGTAAGACTTGCGGAAATTGCGGCAAAGTATCTTATGTCCGCGTTTCGTGAGCTCGGCACAGATGAATTCCTCTCCGAGATCGCCTTTAATCTTCTTATCCATTTTTGTTTGCAAAATACTTCTTAAAGAAAGATGGTCGGTGTATCGGACAAAGTCCGTATCTGTCGACAGCCTCGTAATGTGCCTTCGTACCGTAGCCCTTGTGCTTTTCAAAGCCGTACTCGGGGTACTGCTTCGCAAGTTCATCCATGTATCGGTCACGCGCTACCTTTGCAAGGATCGACGCTGCCGCAATGCTAGCGGAGGTTGCGTCACCCTTGACAACGGTCTTCACGTTACCCTCTATCGGCGGAAGCTTATTACCGTCCACCAGAATGACATCGGCGCTCATGCCGAGGCCCTCGTATGCACGCTTCATTGCAAGCATAGCCGCCGCAAGGATATTTATCTCCTCTATCTCAGCTATAGAAGCTGTTGCAATGCAATAAGCTTTAGCCTTGGCTTTTATCTCATCGAAAAGCTGCTCGCGCTTCTTTTCAGTGAGCTTTTTGCTGT
>JAZNWG010000011.1:0-10686 GCA_045593225.1 Oscillospiraceae bacterium | reverse complement strand
TTTACTTCGATGCTTCTCCCCATTCTCGGCGCTGTCGTTATAGTTGCAGGCGCTGTTGCATTCATCTGCATGAAGCTTGCAGAGGAGATGCGCTACAACGAGAAGTGGAAGGATTATGACGAGTGCGGCTGGCACTAACTTGAATACCTTTGATAAATTTCCATATGCTGCGTCACCTTGGGCTTAACTTACCAAAGTATGCCTGCACCTCGGTTCCTTGCCTATGAAAATTTCTCTTGGTATTCGGAGCACCGCGCAGAGCATAAAGCCTTGACGTACAACACTATCTTTGAGAGGGGGGTATCCCTATGGTCTGCGGACGATGCGGACGCGAATTTGACTACAATGCGCAGGACTACTGCAGCCTGTGCAAGACTGTGCACGACAAAAACGGCGAGCCTATCCGCGATATCAACGGAATAACCAGCTATATCGCAGAGCGCTTCGGCAGAGAAACGCTGCTTGACCGCAGGAAAACAGATTCCCTTATTGCGGATATCTTCCCCAGAGAAAAGGCTGTGCGAAAGCTTGTGTATATAGCGCTTTACGACGGCTGCGCCAAAAAGCTGGACGGCGTGCGCGGAAAGCCTTTCGAGGTGCGCTGTGCCGCGGCGGCAAGATGTGTAAAATCGCTGCGCGAGGAGATCGGACTTAAAGGCAAAAGCGCCGCTGACGCGGTAGAGGCAATAGGTCAGGCTCTCGGCTGCGAGATAGCATTCAGACGCCCAGCCGAAACGCCTATATACGTCACCGAAGGCAAAAAGAATATCAATGATCCCGCAGAGCAGTACAGCCTCGGCAGGCATTTTGACCGACTTAAGGACTATGACCGCGCGATGTACTGGTTTCAGCAGTCTGCGCTTCAGGACTTCGGAGAGGCGCAGTATTACATCGGCTTTTACAAGCTTGAGGGCAGAGGCGGCCCACAGGACGTGGAGCAGGCTTGGGAATGGTTTCTGCGCGGTGCGGAGAACGGTGTTCCTGCGGCAATGCACATGACCGCGCAGTTCCTCGCGGAGGGCATCTTCTGCGAACGCGACGAGGACGCGGCTTTCAAGTGGTTCATGACCGCAGCACGCGCAGGTTACGAGGAATCCATAAACGTTATCGCGCTGTGCTATGAAAACGGTGTGTATGTAGCGAAAAATCCTCAGATTGCGCAGAAATGGCGCGGCGGATTTACTATAGAAGAATACATCGAGGAGCGCACCGAGGAGCCAAAGCCGCTCTCCAACGACGGTGAGGAGCTGTACCAGACAGCACGCCGCTGCCTTTCCAATCAGGACTACGAGGGCGCGGCGATGTTCTACAAGCGCGCTGCCGAAATGGGACACGCAAGAGCCCAGTGCAGCTACGGAAAATGCCTTTATATCGGCAGCGGTATAGCTAAAAACCCCGCGGGCGCTTTTGCTTGGTTTGCAAAAGCCGCGGAGCAAAATCTCGATATCGCACAGTATAACCTCGGAATAATGTATCTCAAGGGCGTTTATGTAGAGAAAAATCTCGACGAAGCAAGGCGATTCTTCACCCTTGCAATGGAAAACGGCCACCCCGAGGCAGGAAAGATACTTTCAAGACTGAAATAATTACATACGGAGGAAAAAAACAATGCTTACAGCAGCAGTGATTCTTACAAAATGCAGAAAGCAGCACAAGCTTTTCGGTATCCGCACCGAGCAGCGCGAGGACGGTGCCTGGTATGCGACATGGGCGTTCAAGGTGTCCGAGGAGACCGCAGCACGCGAGAAATTCGGCGATACCCAGATAAGCGGCAACATCTATGTGACAACAGAATACCCCTGCTGCCCTTATTGTGACGCTAAAGGCTTCTTCCAGTGCGCTGACTGTGGCAAGACAAGCTGCTGGAACGGCGAGAGCGAGACCGTATGCGAATGGTGCGGAAACACTGCAGAGACCGCAGCCGAGGAGCAGTTTGACAGCATAACCGGAGGCGGCTTCTGATGATAAGAGTCGGAGATAATATACCGCTGGAGCTTGGCGGCTCTGCAGAGATAATGGAGGTGCTCGGCTCGGGCGGACAGGGTACGGTCTACCGCGCGCTCTACCACGATGAGGAGTACGCGCTGAAGATGTATTTCAAAAACAAGCTCAAGCGCCCCGATCTGTTCAGAGAAAACCTTGGCAGGCTGGTAGATACCGCCGAGATCAGCGAAAGCTTCGTCATGCCGCTCATGCTTACCGAAGAAACGCATGACGGCTTCGGCTTTCTGATGGAGCTGATACACCCCGATTACAAGCCGTTTTCGGATATACTGAACGCAAGAGTGCGCTTTTCAGGGCTTTATGCTATCGTAAATGCCGCTATCCGCATAACCTCTGCTTTCCGCGAGCTTCACAACAACGGAAAGAGCTATCAGGATCTCAACGACGGAGGCTTTTTCATTCGCCCTACAGACGGCGATGTGAGGATATGCGACTGCGATAATATTGCGCCCTACGGCGAGCACCTCGGCATAGCAGGAAAGCCGGGATATATGGCACCCGAGGTAGTGAGAGGCGAAAAGGCACCCGATAAGCTGACTGACCGCTATTCGCTGGCTGTGCTGCTGTTCAGGCTGCTGCTGCGCGGCGATCCGCTGGAGGGCAGCCGTGTGCTGAAAAGCGTATGCCTCACCGAGGAAGCGGAGCGCCGTCACTACGGCTTTGAGCCTGTGTTCGTCTACGATCCCGAAAACGACAGCAACCGCCCTGTGCGCGGTGTGCACAACAACGTAATCAAATTCTGGCGCATAATGCCCGACTATATACGCGAGGCGTTCACCTACTCGTTCACCGTCGGACTTAATCAGCCCGACAAGCGCCTTATAGAAAAGCAGTGGCTTGACCTGCTGCTCAGGCTTCGCGGTGACATCTGCTCATGCGGCTGCGGTGTGCAGAGCTTTTTAAACACATTCGAGAAGGACGATGACGGAAAACTGGTATGCCCCTGCGGCACTCATTTTGCTACGCCTTTGCAGCTTACCGACGGCAAGACACGTGTGCTGATGTCCGAGGGAAGCATTCTGTTCAGCGGAGCGCTCTTACCCATTGGTGAGGTAGTACGAAATAAGCTCAACCCGTCACTATGGGGATTGAAAAATCGCTCATACAGCACATGGAGCTGTGTTCTGCCAAACGGTCAGGAAAAGGATATCCCACCCGACAGCGCAGCACCGATATTTGTCGGAACAAAGATCACGATAAGCGGAACCGCTTATGAGATCATAGAATTTGCATAAAAATATCCCCCTCTTTACGAGGGGGAGTTCGTTTTTTATATCAGTACTTTATCTCAAAGTCGTTGATCTCAAGCTCGGTCTTCTGCTGGATGAATGTTCCGACGCTGCTGTCTACTCCAAGAACATACCAGTCCATCGTATAGACCTCAGCAGGCTCCATAGTCTTGGACTGCTGGAGAATAACGTTTCCTGCGGTATTCTTGAGCTCGCCGCTGAAGATGTAAGCCTCGCCTGTCGCGATCTTCGGAACGAGCGCATCAACGATATCCTGTGTACCGTCCTTAGCGCACTCCTGCGCAGCCGATACGGCAACCGCACCATTAGCAAGATTGCCTACAAAGGTCTCCGGCTCCCATGTATCGAGATCCATCTGCTTGAACTGTGCAAGATAGAAGCTGTCGTGATCGGAATAGAAGTACATCAGCAGGTTTTCGTAGTCCTTTGCTGTGCTGCTGTAATCGAGGTTTCCTATCACCTTGATGCCCTGCTGCTCACAATATTCAACTGTTTCAGCCGACTCTGTGTAGCTGATGATGACATCGCAGCCCTTGGCTTCGAGCGCGTCGACAGCGTCGTGTATCTCGGCAGTCTCTGTTGCGTACGCTGTGTAAAGTGTCGCGTCACTGTATACAAGCTGCGAGCCAAGCGTTGCAGCATTTATAGTAGCAGTAGGATAGATCATCTGGGGATCGACAACGATACCAATCTTTTCGCTTGTGGAATTATATGCCGCTGCCATTCCCGCAACATAAGCTCCCTCATACATCTGATCACTATAAGCATAAACGTTCACAGTGCGTATTCTGGCTCCGTAGCTTATGAAGTTTATGTTCATATTCTTGCCTGCGACCTCGGTGAGGATATTGGTGTAACGAGAGTTTGCAGAAATGATGTAGGTGCAGCCCTCTTCAACAAGCTTGTCCACTGCCTGTGCGAAATCCGTGATAGTCACATTGTCGATATAGCAGGATTGTACATCGGTATGCATCGCAGCGGCAAGACGCTGCTCATTTGCGTCCATAGTAGCGCTCGGCTCGTCACATTCGCCCATGAATATGTAGCCAACCTTGATGATCTCTTCCTCTTCAGCCTCAGCAGTGCCGACCTCGCCTGTTTCTGTGGTAGACTGCTGCTCGCTCTCGCCGTTACAGCCTGAAAAGCAGCCGAGCATCATACACAGCGCCAGCATAGCGGATATTTTCTTTAACCAGCCAGTCGTCATATCTCATAACCTCCGGTAAAATTATACGTATATAATACACTTCGTTTTCAAAAGGATCACATACTGCAAGCAGCACATAGATACTTATTATTCATTATAGCACACTTTGAAGAAAAAAACATCACTTTTTCAGAAATATTTCATGATAAATTCAATTTTTTCTGTTTATTTTTTTCTAAATGTATGCTATAATGATATATGTATAATTGGAGGAGTATGTTCGCCATGCTCTTTCATAAAAGAAAGGATAGTTATGAATACCAGAAAAATACTAAGCGCCATTACTGCCTGTGCAGTTGTTCTCTCGCTTGCAGGGTGCTCAATAAAGACAGGAACAAGCAGATTTGATTCAATGATCAGATCCATGAATATAAGTGACGATACTATCATCGCATCACCCAAGGGTGAAGGAATTGAAAATGCAGATAAGCTGGCTATCTCTTACAGTGACTTCAAGAAAGAGTACCTTTATCAGCTGAAATACTATGCCTCCACTTACGGCATCGAATCAGATACCGAAGAAGGCTATAAGGAGTCCTTTGACAATATCAGAGCTTCTACCATCAACTATATGATCGAGGAAGCAGTCATACTCGAAAAAGCCAAAGAATACGGCGCGGATCAGTTCACACAGGAGGAGCTTGACCAGCTTGAAGCTGACTATCAGACACACCTTCAGGAGCAGTATGAATCCTTCGGTCAGAACGCCGACTATGGCTCCCTTGAAGAGGGTGAAACAGTTTCTACTGAGGAAATGCTTATCCGCGGCGAAGAGGAATTTGACAAATATCTTGCAGACTGCGGAATGACAACAGACGACCTGCTCACATGGCAGCGCAACGCGCTTATCGCAACCAAGCTGAAAGAAGCTGTAACAAAGGATATCTCGATCGACCGCAGCGAAGCGGAAGATGTCCTTGCTGACTATATAGAGACCATCAAAGAGATGTACGCGACCGATCCCGCCACATACGAAACAGGCGGCTCTTATTCGTCCTTCTGGCTGCCCGAGGGCTCGCGCGATATCAAGCACATACTGATCGCGATAGACGAGGCCGACAGCGACGAGGTGATGGCTCTGCGCAAATCTGGTGATGAGGAGGGCGCAGACGCTCTCAGGGCGGAATGTCTTGCCCCGATCGAAGAAAAGGCCAATGAAGTCCTCGCAAAGCTTGACGAGGGCGCGGATTTCGATGAGCTGATCAAGGAGTATAGCGCTGATGCTGCGGCTTCCGAATATTATCCCGACGGATATGTAGTTATCCCCGGTAGCGTTACTTTCGTTGAGGATTTCGTGGAAGCAGCTTTCGAGCTGGAAAATATCGGAGACTATAAGCTTGCAGCTTCCGATTACGGCTGGCACATCATGCTGTACGCAGATGACGCCGAGATCCCACAGGAGGATCTTGACACCTATGTGGAGTATGTACACGAGACACTGATCGAATCCGCTAAAGAAGAGACTTATACAGATACCATTGTACAGTGGTTAGAAGAATATGATTTCGAGATCGACTATAACGCGCTGAATATCTCTGCTCCCGTAGAAACAGCAGAAGCGGCAGCCGATGCGTCTTAAGGAGGAGAAAATGAAAAGCAGAAAAATATCAGCGATCCTTGCAGCAGCTGCAATGCTGCTGTCATTCGCGGGCTGCAACGGTGGCGGCAGCTCTTCAAAGGCCGAAAGTACTACCCCAAGCACTACCACGCAGAGCAGCACAACACAGTCGGGCTCGACCTCGATATTTTACGCCGACTCGGTGCTTAAATCCGACCTTCCTCTCGATACAGTAGTAGTATCGGTGGAAGGTCACGAGGATATGAACATCACCTTCGGAGATTTTCTGAAGGACTATAAGTACTTTCTGTCAGGCTATCAGATAACGGACGATACCGCATTCATGTATATCGAAATGGCAACTGCTCAGCGCCAGTATATAGCAAACTCCCTGCTTAACGAAAAGATCATGGAGAAAAAGTTCTACGAATACGGACTTTCTCTCACCAAAGAAGACGAAGCGAAGATAGAAGCCGATACTGAAGCTAATGTCCAGTATATGAAAGAGATATATCAATCCATGGCATTGATGACAGACGATACTATGAGCGAGGAGGACGTTATCGCCTACGGCGAACAGCAGTATGAAGCAATGCTGAAATACTGCGGAATGACTATTGACGATATCAGAAACTGGCAGCGCAGCAGCGTGATCCAGTCAAAGCTTGTGGAACATATTACAGAGCAGCACCCCTACGACTATTCCGAAAGCGAGGCTCAGGTGCAGGCACTTGAGGACAATGCCAAGGCAGCATACTCCGAAGATCCCACCACACTCAACCCTGACGTAATGACAAACCTCTGGCTGCCCGAAGACACAAGAGCAGTACAGCATATCCTCATCGGATTTGATGCGGTCACAAGGTCCGAAATAACCACACTCAGAAGCGAAGGAAAAAATGACGAGGCTGACGCTATGGTGGAAGAAAAGCTGGCTGAGTTGGCTGAAGAGCTTGCCGAAGCACAGGACAAGCTCGCTGCGGGTGAGGATATTGAAGCGCTCATTGCCGAATACAGTGATGACACGAACGGCACTCAGCTTTATTATGCCGCTCCCGGCAGCACCTCCACATACGGCACAGAATTTGCCAAGGCAGCAATGGATATAGCCGCCATAGGCGAAACAGCCGTATGCTCTACCGATTATGGTTATCACATAATCTCTTACGTAAGCGATGCAACAGTATCCGCTGAGGCACGCAAGGGATATGTAGATGCGATACACGTATATCTGGAGAGCGCTTACCATGCACAGATATTCGATGAGCTTCTCACCGAATGGAGAAACGAATATAACTTTACTATCGACAGCGATGCCCTGATACTTTTAACCGAAGAAGAAACAACGGAATAAACCGACAAAATAATGCGAATGGAGTAATTATATGAACACACCTATTGCTGATTTCTTAGAAAAGTACACCACCAGCGGCGCGTTACGCCTTCATATGCCGGGCCATAACGGCGCAAATCCTCATGACATCACCGAGATAGAGGGTGCAGACAGCCTTTATGAAACAGATCGCACCAAGAGCATCATCGGCGAGAGTGAAAAGAATGCCGCAGAGCTGTTCGGCGCTGACAGAACCTGCTATTCCTGCGGCGGCAGCACGCTTGCTATCCAGACAGCACTTGCACTTCTGAAGGCGCAGGGCTGCAAGACTATTGCGGCTTCGCGCTATTCTCACAAGAGCCTTATTTCCGCAGCTTCCCTGCTGCACATGAACATCAAGTGGCTGTACCCCGAGGAATATCTGTGCGCAGACGTTGATTACAGCGGCGAGGCACTTGCAGGTGCTGACGCAGTGTTCATGACAAATATCGACTACCTCGGCGGAAGATGCCGTATCCCTCAGACCAACCTCCCCATTGTCTGCGATAATGCACACGGCGCTTATCTGAGATTTGTGGACAAGGAAAAGTTCGGCAGGAATTATCTGCACCCGTCCGAGTTCGGAATCCCCGTTATCAGCGCAGAATCCGCTCACAAGACGCTCCCCGTGCTGACAGGCGGCGCTTATCTGCACTTCTACGGCGGCACCGATTACACCCGTGCAAAGGAGCTTATGGCTACCTTCGGCTCGTCCAGCCCTTCTTACCTGATGCTGGAAAGCCTTGACAAGTTTAATGAGTTCATCACAAAGCGCCCCGATATCGTAAATCATGCATGCGAGTCCGTACAGTACCTTAAGAACAAGCTTACGGATTATGATATCCCGATAAAGGAATCCGACCCCCTGCGCGTTGTCGTAAAGGCTTACGAGTACGGCTACAACGGCTTCAACTATGCAGATAAGCTGCGTCAGAACGGCGTTGAGTGTGAATACTCCGACCGTAATTATGCAGTGCTGCTGTTCTCCGCTGCGACAACTCACAAGGACTGCCAGCGTGCACTGACAGCAATGACGCTTATCCCGAAGAAGAACCCCATTCCCATGGCAAAATACCCCACGCTCACTCCCAGAGCTGCGCTTCCCGCGTGTGACGCGCTGTTCATGCCGCAGAAGAGAGTTCCTCTCGCAAAGGCAGTAGGCTTCGTGTGCGGCGGCATATTCACTCCCTGCCCTCCCTGCGTGCCTCCCGTAATGCCCGGCGAGATAATCAGCGACGAGGCTGCCGAGGTGCTGCGCCTTTACAACGTAAAGGAAGTATCCGTTATCACAAAAGTCCGCTAAGCTTGGCATGATATACGTTTCTTAGCCGCAGCGATATTCTGCCGCGGCAAAAGAGCTTTACATCACATAAGCCTGATTTCAGCTGAAACGGATTTCTGTCGATACGAAAGCGCTCCGCTTTTTGGGGAATAAAAACGGTATACATAGCCGTACCCTTTCGCGCAGTAATAATGACACCGTCATTTCCGCGTGAAAGCCCCGAGCGGCGCATATATATCCAATACAGCAAGCAATAACACAGGCTTAGTCCCAGCCCTCCCCACAGTAGCGTGTGGACGGTCGGGTCTGAGCCTGTCGTGCGATACAGCAGCAGTGCGGCTGCATTTCCCGCTGCCCACCAGAACGGCATTCCGATGTGCCCGAAAAGCGCTTTCCGCGGTGGTTTTATGGTATCAGCCGAGAGCCTACTTATACCGAGAAATGCTCTCAGCACTGCAGCGCGCTTTGATTTTTTCAGCGGCGGCATGAGCATTACGCCATGGCAATACAGCGGTGCTGCTCCGAACAGCAGAGCCGACGCATTTTCGCGCGTCACCGCCGCGCCGAGGTTATCGGACACCACCTGCTGCTCATATAGTGTAATAATGCCGTGTGTGATGACGGCACACCCGCTGCCGAGCCGCAGTCTGAAACGGCTGAAGCGCAGCAGGTTTCTCAGGAAAGCAAACGCCCATGCCGCTGCCGCAAACACAGCAAGCACTGTCGTCATGTGCGGGACGGTTATCCTGAGCGAGTGCAGAAGCTCGCTTAGTCCCCCTGCGGTCTGCTCAATGGCGGAGATTATGCCATCGTAATAGCCGCTGCCGAATACGCTTCCTATCCTCGATATAGTCGTGGCGAACACAACTGTACCGCCAAGCATTCGGGTAGAGCATAAAGCAGCAAGCGCTACCGAACCGCACCTCGGGCGAAGCAAACCCTTATATTTATGCGCGGGAAAAAGCTCGAAGAGCTCATGATCGCGCAGATAGAATGTCACCTTTCCCGACAGCATGCGCAGTGTTATCCGCCTGCCATGCAGAAGCCTCAGAGCGAGCGACTTCTTCACCGAAACGCAGGTAACAGCGCTTATCGGGATATCATAAAAACGACGAAAGACAAGCCCCTTTCGGAGCCGTATAACTCCACAGGCGGTCTGTAAAGATACAAAAAATCTACGAAAAACAAAGTATAAAATAAATTCCATAATGAGAGGTTGGTAGTTTAACAGATGAAAACAGGTTGTATTATTTTAGCGGGCGGCGCAGGCACCCGCATGAAGTCCGAACGTCCCAAGGTCCTCGCTGAGGTGCTCTGCAAGCCTATGCTGGGTTGGGTGCTGGACGCATGCAAGGACTTTGGCTTTGACGGCATTGCAGTCGTTACAGGCTACAAGACCGAGCTTACAGAAGCCTACGTTGCAAGCCGCGGCGAGGCTGTGATGACCTATCTGCAAAAAGAGCAGAAGGGCACTGGCGACGCCGTAAAAAGCGCAGAGGAAATGATAAGAGCAATGGACTGCGTTTGCGTTCTCAATGGCGACGCTCCGTTCATCGACTGTGAAACCCTCAAAAGCTCACTGGCTTTCCATAACGAATGCAGCGCTGATGTTACTGTAATAACTGCCGAGATTGCCGAGCCTCAGGGCTACGGCAGGATAATCCGCAAAAACGGCGAGTTTTCCGCGATACGCGAACAAAAGGATTGTTCCCCCGAGGAAGCTGAAATATCCGAGGTAAACAGCGGAGCATACTGGTTCAATGCCGAAAAGCTGCTTAAAATGCTACCGAGGCTCTCCACAAACAACGCCGCAGGCGAATACTATCTCACAGACTGCGTAGAGCTCGCAGCAAAGCGCGCAGCGTTCAAGTCTGAAAACCCAAAGATAGTGCTCGGCGCGAACACCAGAAAGGCTCTCTATGAGCTCAATACCATCGCACGTGTGGCTGTCATTGAAAAGCACATGGCGAACGGTGTGAGCTTCGTGACCACTGACGGTATAATAATCGGTAC
>JAZNWG010000010.1:0-1637 GCA_045593225.1 Oscillospiraceae bacterium | reverse complement strand
AGTTATTATTTATGATTAGTTTTTTGTGAGTATTTTGCTCAAGTATCTTACCGTCCTTGAGAATGATTATCTTGTCTGCGTATCTGGCAGTTGAGATTCGCTGTGCAATAATTATCTTGGTACACATATAATCAAGGTTTTTGAGCGAATCTTGGATATGCTTTTCTGTCTCGAGGTCAACAGCAGAGGTCGTATCGTCAAGAATAAGGATTGCAGGCTTTACTGATAAGGCTCTTGCAAGGGAAATTCGCTGCTTCTGACCGCCAGAGAGACCTACACCGCGCTCGCCGACGATAGTGTTGTATCCATCACTGAGCTTACGTATAAAGCCGTCTGCATCAGCTGCTTTTGCGTATTTTATAACATTTTCCTCGGACATTGAGGTATCGCCAAAGCTGATATTGCCATCGATGGTATCGGAATACAGCAGCACGTCCTGTGTTGCTACGCTTATATTACCACGAAGCTGCTCAAGCTTAAGATTTACTACGTTTACTCCGTCTACCCTGACTTCTCCCTCGTTTACGTCGTATATACGCGGAATAAGATCAATAAGAGTTGTTTTGCCCGAGCCTGTTTCTCCCATTATTACAACAGTTTCACCGGGAGCTATCTCGAAGCTTATGTCATCAAGTATCTTTGTGGTACCATAAGAAAAGCTTACATGATCGAATTCAATCTTTCCCTCAAATCTATCGGGTTTATCTATTGCGTCGCTGCGGTTAAGGATACGAGGACTGCCATAATAGATTTCAATTATCTTATTTGCCGAAGCAGTAAATCTCTGGAGATCGTTTACGATGTTACCGAGAGTACGCATAGGATTGGACAATGTCCAAATAAGGCCTGAGAATGCTGTATAATCACCAAAGCTTATTCTGCCTAAAATTACGAAAAGGCCACCGCATACGAGCATAACTACTGAAAGCGCCTGAGCAGTAATTTCAAGATAAGGAAAAAACTTCAGCCACATGAAGGCTGCATTTTTGTTAGCTGTGCTGTACTGCTTACTGTATTCGTCAAAGCGCTCTATCTCGTAATCTTCCCTTGCGAATGCTTTGATAACACGATTGCCTGAGATATTCTCCTCTGCAGCTGTGTTCATCTTTGAAAGGCGTTCACGAAGATCGACGTACATAGGGCCAACCTTGCGCTTGAACAGCCATGTTATGAACATAATAACAGGAGTAAGTGAGAGAAGGCAGAGAGCCATCAGCCAGTCTATTGAAAAGAAGAAGATAAGAGAAGCAGAAAATAAAACAACACATTCCAGCATTGTTTTGATGATCCATGCAACTGAATGACGTACCATTTCAAGGTCGCCCGAAACACGGGTCATGATATCGCCTGTACGGTAGAGGTTATAGAACTGAGCGTCCTGCTTTTCTATGTTGTCAAAAAGGACTTTCCTGACATTGTAGATAAGCTTCTGAGATGCCTGTTCATACATGAGGTTGCTGGAGTACTGCAGAAGGCCTCTTAGCAGAGTAAAACCAACCATTGCGATCAGCATTCCGATCAGAACATCTGAGTGGTTTTTAAGGTTTGCTGCTGCATTTTCGTTTACAATAAAGGTGTCGGTTATCTGCTGAGTAAAATATGGCGTCAGAATATACATCGACTGGCAGCAGATAGTA
>JAZNWG010000009.1:0-6272 GCA_045593225.1 Oscillospiraceae bacterium | reverse complement strand
GCAATCTGGCTCCTGCGGAGGATCCGAGGGTTGAGATCAGAGCGGCAAAAGAGAAGCTGAATGAGTCCTACAAAAAGATGGTTGATATGCAGAAACAGAAGCAGCAGACCGCAAAGAGGACCGATCCTTCGACTCATACCTACAGTGCCGAGGAAAAGCAGCGCATTCTTGAAAGGGCCAAGAAGGCGACAGAGCGCTATACCAAGCTCAGAGACTTTGTAGAGCGTTATGAGAGAATGCAGAAGATAAATAAGCTGGAAGAAATGATGAAGGAGATGCGCGAGCAGGAGCAGAATGCTGCGGCTGAAGCGGCAAAAAAGGACGAGGAATAAACAACACATATTGTTAGCAGAGGTGATATTATGAAGCTTGATATTCGGGACATAACGAAGCTCCCGAATCTGCTGACGCTGGCAAGAATAGCCCTTATCCCGTTCTTTGTATATGTGTTTCTATGGGAAGACGGTATGATCCAGAGCGACAATGCGCTTATGGAGGGCACAAATGGCTATATCCTTGCAGCGATAATAGTGATAATCTCAGGGCTTACAGATGCCGCAGACGGCATTATTGCCCGCAGATTCAATATGATCACAGACCTTGGCAAGGCGCTTGATCCGTTTGCTGATAAGCTTACGCAGGCGGCTGTGGTGGTTTGCCTGGTTATCAGATACAATGAGATATGGTGGCTGGTCGCAGCGCTGTTCATGCTTATTGTGATAAAGGAGATCACGCTGCTTATACTGGCGCTTTTGTTCCTGAAAAAAGGTCAGGATCTTGGCGGAGCAAAGTGGTTCGGTAAGGTCTCCACAATAGTATTCTATATTCTGGTGATCGTACTTATAGGCTTGCCGTATATCGCAACATGGGCTGCTGCAATAATGATAGGAATAATGTTCGTGTTCAATGCGATGGCATTCTTCCTTTACAGCAGGGAGTATTACAGAATGTACAAGCAAAGGGTGCAGGAAAATGATAACGGCTGATCTTCATGTACACACATCTTTTTCGACTGACAGTGAGGAGAGCCTTGAAAATGCAGTTAATGCAGCCATAGTGGCAGGTCTCAAGACGCTGTGCATTACCGAGCACATGGATATGGACTACCCGACAGGGGAGTTTCAGCTTGACACGGCGGCGTACAGAGAGGCTCTTTTTTCCGCAAAGGAACGCTATTCCGACAGAATAGAGCTGCTTTTTGGCGTGGAGCTCGGGCTTATGGACTACCTCGCGCCGAGGCTGTATGAATTCACAAAGGCATTTGATTTTGATTTTATCATCGGCTCGTCGCATCTGGTGGACGGCATAGACCCATATTATCCCGGCTATTTTGATAAGCTGGGTGATAAAGAGGGAATACGCAGATATTTTCAGAGTATACTCGATAACATCGCGGCGTTTGATGACTTTGATGTTTACGGTCATCTTGACTACGTTGTGAGATACAGTGGCGCAAAGACCTATCTCCCTTCGGAATATTCCGATATGCTGGATGAGATACTTAAAAAGCTTATCTCGATGGGCAAGGGTATTGAGCTTAATACAGCAGGGCTTAAATACGGGCTTGGCTGGGCGCACCCTCACCCCGAGGTGCTGAAGCGCTATCGCGAGCTTGGCGGAGAGATAATCACAGTAGGCTCGGACGGACACAAGGGCGAACATATCGCGTATGACTTTGATAAGGCAGACGAGATATTGAGATCCGCAGGCTTTACTTATCGCTCGGTGTTCCGTAAGAGAAAAGCAGAGTTTGTCAGAATATGACAGATATCGGCTCCCAATTCAAAAACAAGTTAATGACCTCGCTTTTTTTGCGAGGTCATTTTTACAATGCTCCGAACCGAGAGTTTGAATTTACGACTATATAAGTGAAAGCTTTCAAAAGAGGTGTTCTTATGAACAAAACAGAACTTACAGAATATGCCGATCACCTGCTGAAAACGGCAATGTATATGGTGAATAATATCGAGGACGCTGAGGATTTAGTACAGGAAACGCTGGTTGCGGCGCTTGTGGCTATTCATCAGGATAAGCTGATAGAAGATCCGAAAAGCTGGCTTGTCACGGTGCTTCGCCGCAGGTATTACGATATGCTCCGCAGAAAGTACCACAAGGGTACAGTGAGTATTGATATGGTAGGCGAGATTCCCGTTTGCGATGATATTTCCGAGCGGATCGAGCACTCGGAGGAAGCAGAAAATATCCGCCGCTGTCTCGCGCATTTAACAGACCTTTACCGTCAGGTCATGGTGAGGTACTATATGCGCGGTGAGAGCGTGAAGCAGATCGCCTCAGCACTTGGTATCCCCGAAAACACCGTAAAATCCCGTCTTGCCGCAGGTAGAAAGCATGTCAGAAAGGATCTCACTATGGAGAATTATACAAAGCAGAGCTATGAGCCCGAAACTCTTTGGATTTCAATATGCGGTCGGTCGGGAATAAACGACGAACCGTTTTCGCTTGTCGGAAGCAGCAAGATCGAGATGAATCTTCTGATACTTGCTTACGAAAAGCCCGTCACTCTGCCCGAGCTTGCGGGAGCTATCGGGATTTCCACCGCCTATATTGAGCCGATAGTTGAAAAGCTTGTAAAGGGCGAGCTTATGAAGCGCGTCGGGGATAAGGTGTATACCGATTTTATCATTTTTGATGAGAATGCCAGAACTGCCAATATTGAGCTTGAAAGGGAGCTAGCGGATAAGCGTTACAAGGCTGTGTGGGAGATCGTGCAGCGCGGTCTTGAGGAGTTGCATGATACGGAATACTACAAGCAGCAGACACCCTCCGCTGCGGCAAAGCTTGACAGCTTTTTCGTTGTAAGAACGGTGCTGAACAGTATCAACAGCGTTATCGAAAATAAGGCCGGAAACTGGAGCTTTGAGGAGTTCGCAGACAGACCGAATGGCGGCAAATGGCACGCTATGGGCAGCCGCTATCCTGCGGATTACGACTGGGAGGGTACATACTGGTATAAGCGGTATTATATTGACGGCGAATATGACGTCGGGCTTGATAGCTACGATGGGCATAAAAGAGTGACCCTTTCCTCTTACGATACGATGCTTGGTAAGGCATATCACGGCTGGAGCGATATAAGATATGTGAAGCATTCTATGGAAACAACTACGCTCGCCAAAATGCTGTATGCCATTTATGCGGGCAAGGAAGAGCAGCTTCCTGTGATAGACGCGCATTGCTTTGACAATATCGAGGGCCTTATAAAGCTCGGAATACTTACAAGGGACGACAGCGGCAAGGTGTGTATCGACATTCCCGTGATAAAGATGAATGACCGCTGGGAGCTTTATAATTTGTCTGACAAATATGACAAAGAAATTACAGAAAGATTCGGTAAAGAATTTGAAGTTCTGCTCGAAAATCCTGTAAAACTGCCGCCGCATCTTAAATCTGTTCCTATTTGGCAGAGATATATGCAGTGCTCTAATCTGGTTAAAATGATGTTAATTATGAACGCGCATGATAACGGGCTGTTTTTTGCCGAGCGCAATTTTGAGGCTGACCCCATACCTGCGGTGTTCCTCGCAATCGATGAATAAAGCTCAATATGACAAACGGACGGTTTTTGCCGTCCGTTTTTATTTATTAGGACGAAAATTTCTGCATAGTTGTATATCTGAAGTTGAAAGTTTTGTGGAAATTGTTTAAAAATTAATAATTTTGTGAAAAACACTTGTATATTTCGGGCAAATGTGCTAAAATGATAACAGAGAAACTTTAAATAGCTTCTCCGACGGTGTTCCGTCACTAAACCTCGAGAGGATGATTTGAATGAAAGTAACTATTACAGCTAAAAAACTCAACATTTCCCAGGCATTCACTGATTATGCTGAGGAAAGACTCAACGCAAAGCTTGATCGCTTCTTCCCCGAAGAGGCTGAGGCTAAGCTGACGCTGGCAGAGCGCCGCGAGCAGATCCTGCTTGAGCTTACTGTAAAGTACAACGGTATCATCTACCGTGCAGAGCAGTCGGCAAAGGACAAGAATGACGCGCTTGATGTTACTATCGATCGTATCATCCGCCAGATCAGAAAGCAGAAGACCAAGGTCGAGAAGAGCCTGCGTGCTAACGCATTCGTTGATCTTGAGCCCGACGCAGAGGCTGAGGAGAAGGATTATGAGGTCATCCGCTACAAGACCTTCAACCTCAAGCCTATGACCGTTGACGAGGCTATCCTGCAGATGAATCTGCTTGACCATGCGTTCTTCATGTTCAAGAATGCCGAGACAGGTCTCGTAAATGTAGTTTACTGCAGAGAGGACGGCAATTACGCCGTACTGGTTCCCGAAAACTGATGTTTTATTGAATGAAAGATGCCCCGAGAGTGATCTCGGGGCTGTACTTTTTTATTTGTTCGGGTCTGTTACCTCGCAATTATCTATAGCAAATTCCAGCATCTTGTTGATAAGCTCGTTTCTGGAGCGGTTGGTCTCTGCGGCAAGCTTATCAAGCTCGTCTACTATATCCTCTCTTACTCGGATGGAAAAGGTCTTATAGCCGTCCTCGCCTTTTAGTCCCGAGCGCTTTGTAATTTTTAACTTGTCCATTGCCATCACCTCATAATATATTGTAACTTGTATTATTGTATGATTGTATGTTAGAATTTATATAATATTATAAATATGATGCTAACATAACAATTGTTTTAGCGGTGAAATGTATGGCAAAGTTGTATTTGTGCCACTTGCCTAAAAAATCAGGCAAAAATTTATGCAAAATACCGCCCTTGTAATGTAAACGATTTACTGATATAATATAAGTACAGTAAAACAAGCCGAGCGGTCTGACCTCGGCAAATATAAAAAAACGGAGGAAATACCAATGAACTACGGTTATTTCGATGAACTCAACAAAGAGTATGTCATCACCCGCCCCGACACTCCCTCTGCGTGGGCAAACTACCTCGGTTCTCCCGAGTACGGCGCTATCATCTTCACTAACGCAGGTGGCTACAGCTTCGTAAAGAGCGGCGCTAACGGTCGTGTTATCCGCTACCGCTTCAATGGCGTTGCAAACGACCAGCCCGGTCGCTATGTTTACATCAAGGACGCTGACACAAACGAGTACTGGTCTGCTTCCTGGGCTCCCGTATGCAAGTCCTCAGACGAGCACAAGAGCGAGTGCCGCCACGGTACAGCTTACACTGTTATCACTTCCGAGTACAAGGGCATCAAGTCCGAGGTTACATACTACGTTCCCAAGGACGCTACATACGAGGTATGGGCAGCAAAGGTAACAAACAACGATACAAAGCCCAGAAAGCTGAACGTTACAGGCTACTGTGAGTTTGTTAACGATCCCAACTACGAGCAGGATCAGGTAAATCTGCAGTACACACTGTTCATCACACGCACATACTTCAAGGGCAACTATATCCACCAGATGCAGAACGAGGTATACAACCCCAACAGCGGTCGCTTCCTCGGTCTTGCACAGGCTAAGGCTGACGCTTTCTGCGGTGACAGAGACAGCTTTGTTGGCTCTTACAGAAGCTATGCTAACCCCAAGGGTATCGAAGAGGGCCTGAAGGGTGACCTCAACTACAACACCAACTCCTGCGGCGCACTGCAGAGCGACATCGTTCTCCAGCCCGGCGAGACAAAGGAGCTGACATACGTTCTCGGCGGCGCAAGAACAGAGGCTGAGATCAGCGCTCTTATTGCTAAGTATGATGTTAAGGGCACAGTTGAGAAGGAGCTTGCAGAGCTGAAGGATTACTGGCACTCTAAGCTCGCTAACCTGCAGGTAAACACTCCCGACAAGAACTTCAACAACATGGTAAACACATGGAATGCATACAACTGCTTCATCACCTTTATCTGGTCCAGAGCAGCTTCCTTCCAGTACTGTGGTCTGAGAAACGGCTTCGGTTACCGTGATACAGTTCAGGATATCCAGGGTATCATTCACCTCGCTCCCGAGATGGCTAAGCAGCAGATCATCTTCATGCTTTCCGCTCAGGTTACAAACGGCGCAGGTCTGCCCCTCGTTAAGTATACACATCAGGCTGGTCAGGAGAACCACCCCGACGAGGAGGACGAGAACACCGCATATGCAAAGGAAACAGGTCACCCCAGCTATCGTGCAGACGACGCTCTGTGGCTGTTCCCCACTATCTACAAGTATGTTTCTGAGAGCGGCGACAGCGCATTCCTCGATGAGGAGATCTTCTATGCTAACGACGGCGAGAAGGGCACTGTTTATGACCACCTCAAGAGAGCTATCGACTTCTCTATGAACCACCTCGGCAACC
>JAZNWG010000008.1:0-4249 GCA_045593225.1 Oscillospiraceae bacterium | reverse complement strand
GGCTTTATCATATCAGTCGCGATACTGCCCGATTTTACTGCGTCCGCGATCTTGTCCTCAACGCCCATGTAGTACAGCGAGTTCATGAGCATAGAAACGACCGTGTAGGTTATCATCATATCGCCAGTGACGCCGTGTGATGCCTCGGTATCTCCGTAAACGGCACGCCAGATAAAGCCCACCGCGCCCATCATAGGGCACTGCATTATCATAAATGTCCATGTATCCACACGGTATGCCATCATCGTCTGTATCCTCATTTTAGCTATGTATCTGTATGCTTTGAAATTCATATTTTCACCCTCTTTTGTTCTATGTATCCTATTCAGCAGTCAACCTTTTTTATCCAAAAGTTTCAGCGGATCTTATTATTTCTTTCCCCACTGAGATCATTACCACATAAGCCTGTAAGCGCAGTTACCCTTGAGTCTACCTGCCTGCGGGCAATTTCTCTTTTATAAAACAAAAATACCGCAGCTGATTCGTATCAACTACGGTATTGGTATCGGAAGGAACTGCGATGTCTGATACGATCCTGAATACTATACCATTATCCGTCATTTACAGTTATTCAGTTCAGACGAAATAACGATCATCGGCTTAGCGCTTATTGACTGCTAACGTTTCCTTTAATCTGTACGCCTGTATCTTCACCGCGCTGTCCTCGCCTGAGGTCGCTATATCGCAATATTTCATTGCTTCATCTTGTTTTCCTGTAAGCACCAGAAGGTGTGTAAGCGTCAGTGAAAGGCTGTCTCTTACAGCTTTATCCGAGATCTCGTTGTGATCGATAGCTTTTTTGAGTTTCTCCGAAGCATTCTTCGCGCAGAACAAAGCGAACTGCTCATCGCCCGCATCACAAGCAAGCCAGTACAGGTCAAGCCACAGCGTTCCTATCAGGACATTGTCGGCTGAGTTTACCGATTCATTGATATGGATAGCCTGCAGATATCTCAGCACAAGATTGTCAAACGCTGTACAGAGCTCCTTTTTTTCCTCGATAACAGGATAATGCTGCTCCTCAAGGATCTGCTTTACAGAATCCCTCTTAAACTCTATTATGCGGAAAAAGCTAAGGTAATGGTTGCTGTAATTGCAGTACGGACAGTTAAGCACATCATACCACAGCGGCTCGCACTCGGCATAATGCACGCGGCGGTCGGCGTCCGTTTTCCTTATATGCATTATGTTTCTGCGGAGATTGAGTACGTTTATCTCCTCGCCGCATATCGGACAGCCTGCAGTCTGGTTCTGAGTGTAGGCAAGGTCGATCGGCGGTCTCTCCACCACATGACTGAACATATATACCTCGGGAACCTTAAACTCGGGCTTTTGCTGGATTTGAGCAAAACGCTCGGTCTTATACAGTTCATTATCAAGATGACGTATCCTGCCACTCATATTCTCAAGCAGCTTTGCCGCAACATCAGGGCATTTTTCAAAGAATCTCGTGAGGTTGTGCTTGGTCACAGATACGCAGATGGTCTCCTCCAACGCAATACAGCTGGCGCTTCTGGGCTGATCATCGAAAATGGCCATCTCCCCGAAAAAATCGCCTGATCTTATGCGGCTGACCTCGGTCAGCGTTCCGATAGCGCTGGTGACATAGACCCCGACACAGCCTTTCAGGATTATATACATCTCGTTTCCGGGCTGGCCTTCGTAGCAGATGTACTCATTGTGCGCAAAGTTTTTTGTTGCAGAGATCGACATAAGCTGCTTTACGGTTTCGTCATGGATCATGATCTTTACCTCCGATAATAATGTTTTGTGAACAAGGTTCTCATAGTCTGCAAGCGGTCTTATCAGCCTGTTCTTGAAAGCGTGAATGTCTCGGTGTTGCCATTGCCGCAGCTGTAGGTATAGGTAACATCGCCAGTAATTCCTGTGAGCATATTGGTCATACTGTCGTAGGTGCAGTTAGTCCAATTGCTTGCTCTGGACGCATCGAAGCCATTGATCGTTGACAGATCAAATTCCGTTGCGTCAGACGGGATAACATAGGCATTATCGTTAGCTAAGAATGCTATCAGATTTGTGTTGTTGGAAACATCAATGTATGCGAGTGCATTATTATAGCATATCAGATCCTCTAGCATAATATTGCTGTTTACATTCAGGCTTGATATTCCCGTATTGTAGCAATACAGACGAGTCAATGCGGTATTATTGCTAAGATCAATATCTGTAAGTCCCGTGTCATTGCAATGCAGATATTCCAGCGCAGTGTTGTAGCTTACATCAAGGCTCGTTATAGACAAGGAATCACAGTACAGGTACTTCAATGCGGTGTTATTGCTTAGATCGAGGTTCGTTATTCCTGTACTGCCGCAGTTAAGATGTGTCAATGCCGTATTGCCGCTGATATCAAGGCTTGTAATATTTGTGTTCTGACAGCAAAGACGTGTCAACGCAATATTATTGCCGATATCGATCTCTGTCAATGCGTTATCATTACAATCCAGCTCTTCCAATGCCGTGTTATTGCTTAAATCGAGAGCTGTTATGCCTGTATTTACGCAATACAATGATGTCAGCGCGGTATTTGCGCTTACATCAAGCTCTGTTATCGGCGTAGTTCCGCAATACAGAAGAGTCAATGCTGTATTACGGCTTACATCAAGGTTTATTATGCCTGTATTATGGCAATACAATGCCGTCAGCGCCGTATTGTTGCTGATATCGATATCGGTCAGATTAGAATTATATCCGCACTTCAAGGTCGTGAGCGCTGTAAAGCTTTCGATACCCTCAAGCGATGTAATACCACCGTCAGTCGTGATCGTTCCTGTAACATTGATATCAGTCACCGCCGCGATCTCCGCATCGGACAAATATCCGTCTAAATCGGCATCGAAATTAGTGCTTACATAGCCCATAAATGTGCTGTCGGGGAAGTTGGTGCTGTTTACAGCAACGCCAAGATCTATCGGCTTCCATACATAGAACTTTCCGTCAGCTGCGCTGTCGGCTTCGGTAAGGCTGTAGATGTACGTGGTAGCGTCAGACTTCGTAAAGGTGCGCTCGGATTCGCTCGGGAAGCTGTCGAATACCACGCATTGGAGCATATCCGTGCCGTTTGTGAATGTCGCAGTAGCAGTGTCATGCATAAGCTGCAGACTACCGCCTGTAACCTGCACGTCCGCTGCTGAACTCATATCATGTACGCTGCCCGAAAGTGCGGCGCTGCCGCCTGTCATTTCAAGCGCTCCGCCATTGCCAAGAACTGCGCACTGACCGCCTGTCAGAGAAATAGTGCCTGCGCTGAGCTTTACCGCTCCGCCTGTTATCTCCATGGCGTTTGCACTGCTGTCAGCAGATACAGTTCCTCCGTTAAGGTACAGTTCTCCTGTATTTGTGATAGCAGGGCTGCCCGAAAGCACATAATTACCCGAGGTAATGGTAAGTGCTCCGCTGTTTATCAACGCAGAAGACGCGCTGCTAATAACGACATCTCCGCTTGCAGATGACAGCGTAACAGAAGCACCGTCCAGCACCTCAAACGTGCCGTTTATGTTCAATCCGTCCAGCGTGATATTGTGCGTACCGCTCCGGATAATGATATCAGCAGTCTGCACAGAGCTGTCATTCTGAGTTATAACATATTCGCTCGTATAAGGCGTTTCTGTCGCTCCGCCTACAGAATATCCTGTCGCGGTGATGACGATGTTTCCGTCATCGGCAGAAAGCGCGAATTTCGGCAATACTTCGTCCGTAATCACTTCCGAGCATACATCGCAATAAACAAGACGTCTGCCCTCTGTGGTAGTAGTCGGCTCGGTTATCTCGGTGATCTCCGTGTGGCCTGTTGCAGGAATGACTTCCTCAGAGGACTCCTCACCACAGGTTTTGCATTTTTCGATAGTTTTGCCGTCTTCGGTGCAGGTAGCAGGCTGCGTTTCAGTCTCCCATACATGAGTATGCGCCGATGAACCACCACCGCCACCGCCTGAGCCGCCGCTTCCTCCTGAGCTGCCGCCTGAACTGCTTCCGCCGCCCGTGCTGCCGCCACTTGTGCTACCACCGCCTGTATTTCCGCTTGTGTCCTCAGCTTCTGTATCATCTGCTTCGGTGGATTCCGTTGTTTCCTCGGGCTCAGTGGTTTCCTCTGTTTCAGTGGATTCCGTCGTTTCTTCGGAACCTGTGGGCTCCTCCGTATAAGTGGATTCTGTTGTTTCTTCGGGCTCGGTGGGCTCCTCCGTATCGGTGGATTCTGTCGTTTCTTCGGGCTCGGTGGGCTCCTCCGTAT
>JAZNWG010000007.1:0-2748 GCA_045593225.1 Oscillospiraceae bacterium | reverse complement strand
TATTGCCTGCATAGAGGGTACGCTCGCCCTCGGAAACGGCTGCGCTGATAGCGTTAGGGGGGAGGGAATACTCCAGCAGCGAGCTTCTGATAGCTTCGATACTGGTCTCGGTGCTGAGGATATTCTCGGGCACTGCGAAGCTTACGCGGAAATGTCCCACGCCTGCCTCGCGGACTGTCGCACAGAAGCGGCAGGCCTTGTCAACAGAGAAGCAGTACAGCTCCTTTGCAAGCCCGAGCTGGTCTATAACAGGCTGGAACTGGTCGCGCGGCACAGTGATATCGCCGTTCGTCCAGTAGAGGTTAGCCTCGCAGCAGTGAAGCTCGCCCGTGTTGATGTCTATAACAGGCTGATACAGGTAGTAGAAGCCCTCGAAATCATTCTCGGCAGCCTCAGCTATCAGCTTTTTCACAAGCTGTGTATTTCCGAGCTGCTCCTCAAGTCCCTCTGAGTAGCACACCGCGTCATCAAGACCGCGCTCCTTTGCAAGGCGCAGCGTCTGTATTGCGGAGCTGATACAGTCGTCGAGGTTTGCGGCGTCGTCGGGGTACATGGTAATGCCTGCGTATACCTGAAGCAGCTGCTCGTTCACATCAAGATACCACGGCGAGCGGAACTTCGTAAGTATCGACTGCGCGAACTGCTTAGCCTCCACACGTTCCGCGCCGCTTAGCGTTACCAGCAGAATATCACTGCCGAAGCGGTAAACTGTCTTCGTTGGCTCACAGGGGACTGCTGAGATATATCCCGCAAAGCTCTGAAGCACGTTTTCGGCGTATTCCCAGCCGTATATCTCGGATACGGATTTGATGTTTTCTATCTCAAAGGCTATGATAGCACCGCTCCTGCCTTCGGCTATCTCAACGGAGAAATCGCGCTCGAACATACTACGGTTGGGGATACCAGTCGCAGCGTCATAGTACGCTATGCGCTCAAGCCTTGCACGCGAGGTGGAAAGCTCGTCTTCGGTGAATATCTTATAAATTACAGCCGAGAGTATCTGTGTTATGTTTTTTAAAAGCTTGCGTTCGCGGTTGGACCATGTCCTGTCGCTCCTGTCGGCAGTGTAGATTATGATACCCTTATCCGAGCCGTTTGAATGCGTACGCACCAGCACACAGCTGAGATTTCTTCCGTCCTCGTCAGTGTGGATAGTGCGGCGGTCAGTGCAGACGATACCGCTGTAATCCAGTTCCTCACGCACGTCCTTTATTTCGGGAGTGCCGCATACAACAGGCAGCAGCATACCCGAGATATCCCAGCGGTACACCTTTTCGGGGACCTCATTCTCGCTGCAGAAAAGCATATCGGAAAGTCCGAAATACTCGGAGATAAGCGGCAGCAGTCCCGAAACAGCAGCCTTTGTATCGGCGCTGTTGAGTATAAGCGAATATACGTTGTTTACAAGTATCTGGTCCTCGAAGGTCTGACCCAGCAGCTTGTTTGCGTTCTGGGAGTTTTCCATCTCCTCAACCAGTACGACATAGCTGTTTGCGATACCGCCGACGGTCTGAGCCATTGTCTCGAGCAGCTCGGCGCTGTTGTCTACTATCTCCTGAGTATCGCCTGCGATGACCCACGAAGCTACCGTCTGATGACGCACACGAATGCTCTTCTTGCGCTGGAAGTTCATCTTGCCGAGATTGAAGTGCCTGTCAGACTTTCCTGTTGCGAGGATAGCCTTTCCGCTGTTGTCGATGATAGCGGAGAACAGACCCTTTATCTTCACGAACGGGTTTTGTATGCGCACGAGGTAATCCTCACCGAGGATATCGCGCAGCGTAAGCTTTGCGTCATCGTCCGACAGCCTTGCCGCATGCTTTGAACGGAATCTGCGCAGCACAGCGTCCTCGGCGTCACAGTCGAGGTAGTCGGATACATTGAACATCATGCCGTTTATGCTTTTAAGTATATCGTTATCGCCGCGCACAGCCTCGCCCGTGATGTAGTACCATATATATTCGCCGCCCGTTTTAAGGCGCGAGTGCAGCTTTATCTCGCTGCCCGAGCCGTTCACGATATCGTTTATTACCTCGCAGAAGGGCTGGTAGTCGTCAGGGTGCACTACATCTCCGAACTTTATCTGTTGTCCGTCACCAAACGGATTTGCGCCCGAAAGTATATCGGCAGGGAAGCCCAGCTGGAATTTCATGCAGAATGCCACATTACCGCTGCCATAAACAGCTCTTTCAAGCTCTGTCAATCGTATCACCTCTTTAGTGAAATCGTTAAAAAATTATCTAACCATAAGCGCAATAATGCGCAAAATCATCTCATGTATATATTTTAGCATAAAACTTTCAACATTTCAAGTGGTAATTTGTGATTTTCGCGAAATTTTCATAAAAAAGCGGACTTTTGTCGAAGTCCGCTTTTTATATATGTCTACCCCAATTATTCTGATTTCATGTAGCCGCCTATAAGATCAAAGCCGCCGTTTCCGTTATCGCGCGACAGCAGGAGATAATCCTCGCTGCTGATGTCCAGCCAGTATTCCGTGCCGCTTGCGTCAAAGGCATTCATGCACTCGATGACCGGCACGTCAACGGGACCGGTCTCGTCGTAAAGAATGTACTTCACGTCGTCATATACAAGCTCGCTAAGGTCGTCAGAGAGTATGAACGAGGGCTCGTCGTCTACATCGTGCGGCTCATCGGCGTCGTTTGGTACTTCTGTGGAGAATGTGCGGGCTTCCTTGCGGTAGCCGCCGACCACTTCGAAAAATCCTCCGTTTCCGTAGTTGCAGAG
>JAZNWG010000006.1:0-2417 GCA_045593225.1 Oscillospiraceae bacterium | reverse complement strand
TAAATGAACAGGATAGACTACTTTCTTCTGCCGTGGTACAAAAAGCTGTGGCATAAGATATCGCAGGGAGTGCGCGGCTTCTTTTCGGGGACAGGCGCGTTCTTCCGCGCACTGCCGCGCGCTGTCGCAAAGGGCTTCAGGGCGTTTTTCGGAGGGCTGTGGTGGCTGTGCGTGACCTTTGCAAAAGGCGGTTTTCTCACAAAGCTGTCCTACATCGTCATGGGCGCAGGAAACCTCTTGCGCGGTCAGATAGCAAAGGGGCTTATATTCCTTGCTGCCGAGGTCGGCTTTATCGCGTTCATCATGAATTTCGGCTGGCAGTACATCGAAAAGCTTCCTACGCTGGGTACGGTGAAGCGCGGCTGGTACTTCGACGAGGAGCTTGGCATCGACGTGCTGATAGAAAACGGCGATAACTCGATGCTGATACTGCTGTACGGAATACTTTCCTGTGCGGCGGTGTTCGCGTTTTTCGCGCTGTGGGCGATAAATATCCGCAGCGCCAAGGCTGCCGAGGACACCGCGAAAAGCGGCGGTAAGCTCCCGAAATTCAAAGATGAGATAAAGGCGCTGCTGGACGGCGGCTTTCACAAAACGCTGCTGTTCCTGCCGACTGTCGGGATAGTGATATTTACAGTCATTCCGCTGGTCTATATGATAGCGCTTGCATTCACGAACTACGACCGCAACCATCAGGTGCCCGCAAATCTGTTCACCTGGGTAGGGCTTGATAATTTCAGGACGATACTCGGAACAGGCTCAGTGCTCGGAGAGACGTTCTGGCATGTTCTCGGCTGGACGCTGGTGTGGGCGGTGTTCGCGACATTTCTGAACTACTTTTTAGGCATTGCGCTTGCGCTGCTGATAAACCGCAGGGGACTTCGCTTAAAGGGCCTTTTCAGGACGCTTTTCGTGCTTGCGATAGCAGTGCCGCAGTTCGTGTCGCTGCTTGTGATGAAGAATATCCTCGCAGAGGCAGGACCGCTGAACGTCCTGCTGATGGAATGGGGGCTGATCGCACAGCCGCTGCCTTTCTTCACCGACCCCACATGGGCGCGTGTGACGGTAATTGTCGTGAACCTGTGGATAGGCATTCCCTACACCATGCTGATAACCTCGGGAATACTGCTGAATATCCCCCACGACCTGTACGAGGCAGCTAAAATGGACGGTGCGCCGCGCGGCGTCATCTTCCGAAAGATAACCATGCCGTATGTGCTGTACGTCACAGCGCCTTATCTCATAACGCAATTCATCGGAAACATCAACAGCTTCAACATCATCTATTTTCTCACCGAAGGCGCTCCTGCAACGCTTGACTACTATCAGGCGGGAAAGACCGACCTTCTGGTGACATGGCTGTACAAGCTGACGGTGGATTCCCGCGACTATTCGCTCGCGTCCGTCATCGGAATACTGGTGTTCGTGATATGCTCCGCGATATCGCTGCTGACGTTCAGGCGGACAAAATCCTACAACGGGGAGGCGATATAGCATGAAGCAAAGAAACTGGGGAGCTTATATACTGCTCACCGTCCTCGGAATACTGTGGATACTGCCTCTTTTATGGATTATACTCATCTCGTTTCGCGAGGAACCGGGCGCCTATACAAGCTACTTTTTCCCGAAAGCCTACACAGTGGATAACTATGTCAGGCTCTTACAGCGCGGACAGCAGTTTGATTTTGTCAGGTGGTTCCTCAATACGCTGACGGTGGCTGTGTTCACCTGTATCGGCTCGACGGCAATGGTGCTTGCGGTGTCGTTTGCGCTGAGCAGGCTTAAATTCCGCACGAAAAAGCCGATGATGAACATCGCCCTGATACTCGGAATGTTCCCTGCATTCATGTCGATGCTTGCGGTGTATTATATCCTGAAAGGCATGAATCTGCTCGAAAATCCGCTTGTCTCGCTGACGCTTTTCTATATCGCAGGCGCAGGCCTCAGCTACTATATCGCAAAGGGCTTTTTTGACACCATTCCGCGCTCGATGGACGAGGCCGCGTACCTTGACGGCGCGACAAAGTCGCAGATATTCTTCAGGATAACCCTGCCGCTGTCGAAGCCGATAATCGTGTATACAGTGCTCACCTCGTTCATGACGCCGTGGATAGATTATATCTTCCCGAGCATCATCTGCGGCACGGATTACGACAGCTACACGGTTGCGCTGGGTATGTTCAGAATGCTGGAGCGCGAGTTCATCAGCACCTACTACACGCAGTTCGCGGCAGGCGCCGTACTTGTGTCGATACCGATAGGACTGCTGTTCATCATAATGCAGAGGTATTATGTGGAGGGTGTGACGGGAGGATCGGTAAAGGGATAACGCAAAAAAATAACCGCCGTATATCATACAGCGGTTATTTTTATTATCTGAAATAAGTTTCTGCGAGATCGCGGAGCTTGTCGGCTCT
>JAZNWG010000005.1:0-14069 GCA_045593225.1 Oscillospiraceae bacterium | reverse complement strand
GAAGCATGGAACAGGAGGGCTAACGATGCGTGAGATTCTTTTTAGAGGCAAGAGAGCCGACAACGGCGAGTGGGTAGAGGGTGCTTTTCTGAATGACAGAGACGGATCGTTTTACATCTGTCCCGTAGTAAGCGATATAACCTATGGGGATAACGGAAACCGCAGAAGAATCGGTTGTTGGTACAAGGTCGATCCTTCTACCATCGGTCAATACACAGGATTAACCGACAAGAACGGGAAGAAGATTTTCGAGGGGGATATTGTTCGTTGCGGCACGGGCAGAATTTGCAAAGTGACATTCTTCACTTCGCCCAGTTTCAGCGGTTTTGATCTTGTTGCGATAGGTGGATTTGATTCACCGCCACCGCATAATTGGGATTTGTTCGCTGACACGGAAATCATCGGCAACATACACGACAATCCCGAACTGCTGAAAGGAGATAATGATGCGTAATTGCGACATTATGGAATCTATTGTTGCTGACATTGAAGAAACCATCTTTAAGAAGTGGAAGCACGAAGGAGTTATTGTAGGCTGTTCTTCAAGCCATGTGAATGTAGAAATAGACGGCAAGGAATATGTGCTTGTACTGCATGAAGTAACTGAAGGACAACACTTCGCCCAGTATTTGGAGGTCTAACGATGCCGAGATACGGTGACTTGAATAAGCTCAAAAGCGAATTTGAATGGCTGTTAACGCAGGTAAGCGAAAGCAGCAAGGATGAAATTCGGGATGTTATAAAACGCATCGACAACGCCCCGACCGCCGATGTTGCTCCCGTGGTGCATGCAAGGTGGGTGTACGAACGCACTTATCAAGGCATGAAATATGTTTGTTCAGAATGTGGCGAAATCCCAGAGTGTTTTGAGCCGAACTACTGCCCGAACTGCGGTGCGAAGATGGACGGCGAAAGGAGAAACGATGAACAGAAAACAGATTCTTGATGAGGCAAGCCGCATTGTGTGCGGCGGTCGGGAGTACGGAACTCCCGAAGACAATTTTGCGGAAATCGCAGCATTGTGGAGCGTATATCTCAGGACAAAACTCAAGCCGCGCGATGTAGCCGTCATGATGATGCTCATGAAGATTGCGCGGATCAAAACGGGCAATGCGAAATCGGACAACTGGATCGACATAGCCGGATATGCGGCATGCGGCGGCGAAATTGAGGGAGCGGAACAATGCGAGTAATGCTTGACACAGGCGCGTTCAAACCTACGCGCGCACATGAATCTGATGCAGGATTCGATCTCTATTCGCCAGTGGACACGGTAGTACGTCCGTACATCGGCACGATCATCGACACGGGTGTTCATGTTGAGATCCCGAAAGGATATTGTGGTCTCGTTAAATCCAGAAGTGGAATGAACATCCACAAGGACCTTATCTGCGAGGGCGTGATCGACAGCGGATACACGGGATCGATCATTGTTAAACTACGCAATGCTGTAGGAGAATCACGCGGCGATTGGAGAGAGATCCACAAGGGCGATCGTATTGCACAGCTTGTGTTTGTGCCTGTGTTTACGCCGGAACTGGAAGTCGTTCGGGAACTGGATGTGACCGAGCGCGGGGAGAAAGGATTTGGGAGCAGTGGACGATGATTTATGAATCGACTCTTTGTTGGGATTGTAAAAATGCTGTACCCGATGCTGAGTACAGACACGGGTGTAGCTGGTCGCGATATGGAAGGCCTGTCAAAGGCTGGAACGCAAAGCGGAAAGACGTATACATCGAGTATGGCAAAAGCACAGAGTCCTACATGGTATACGAGTGTCCATTATTCAAAGAGGGCTAACGAAAGGAGCTGATGTCTACGAAAGCAGAAAGGGATAAAATACGGCTGCTGCTTGACCAGTGGGGGTATACGGATGAACGCGTTGAGGAAATCGAGTCCGATCTTGACAGGATCAGAGACGAGATCGCAACAACGATGGATGTTCATGCCGCACCCCTTACGGGTCTACCTCGTGGATCTGACACGTCAGACAAAACAGCTGTGTCTGCAGAGCGGTATGCGCGGAAGATGAAGCTGTACGGAGACCGAATTAAGGAGCTTGAGGAACAGAAAGAGAATGCGTTGTATCTGCGTGCTGCAATGGATGATGCAATGCAGTGCCTTAAGTACAGGGAACGCCGTGTGCTGCGCTTGCAATATGAGAAGCACATGAAGCAGGTTGAAATAGCAAATATGGCGCATTATTCTGTCGAGTGGGTGAAGAAGACGGAGCGCAGGGCTGTGGAAAAACTGGCAAAAGTCATCAGCTTTGAAAATGTACACTTTTGTACCCATAAAACGTGATAAAATGGTATTGTGAAAAAGAAGGAGCGGAAAACCGCTCCTTTTTTCGTGGCGGGAAAAAGGCAGCACAAGCAGCTCCGGCGGGGGAGCGTTGCTAAAGATGAAAGGAGTGATTGTCATCCGAGATGATTTAGAGATGATAGTGCGTGGTGTGCCTGATGCAAAGGAGATCCGCGTGTATCCTGTGAGCGATATTCACTATGGATCGATCGCATGCATGGAAAAGCAGTGGTATGACTTTTGCAGCAAGATCGCATCCGATCCGCATGCATACATCGTCCTCGGCGGCGATCTGATCAATAACAACACGCGCTCATCGGTCGGCTCTCCGTTCGATGACAACATCCGACCGAGGGAGCAGAAAAGGGAAATGGTGCGTTTTCTCACACCGCTACGGGACAAGATCCTATGTGCAGTGAGCGGAAATCATGAGCGCAGATCCCTCAAAGACGCAGATGATGACCCCATGTACGACATCATGTGCAAGCTCGATCTTGAGGATATATACAGAGAGAATACAGCATTCTTGAAACTGGGCATTGGTAAGCGAATCAGCGCAGAGAACAAAGCGCGCTGCGCATATATGTTCGCTGTCACGCATGGCAGCGGCGGAGGAATGTACACGGGTGCTTCTGTCAACAGAAACGAGCGATTCGGAACGATGATCGATGGTATAGATGCATTGATTGTTGGTCATGCACACAAGGGCGCGGTCACCAAGCCAAGCAAGATTGTGGTTGACGCACGGAATGAAGTTGTAAGTATAAAGCCGTTCGTAACGATCGGATGCACGGTTTGGCAAAACTGGGGAGGATACGCAGCACAGAAAATGTTGCAGCCGTCCGCAACAGACAGGCAGATGCTCGTGCTGAGTGGCGCACAAAGCGATAAGAGGATCACCGTTGTATGGTAAGGCACATTATTCGATTTATAGAAACACCGAAGAACTGCAAAGAGTGCAGATATTCGAACAGGGATAACAAATGCATTTTGAAGCGGTGTCGGTATCCTGCGATGTTTGGGAGGTGATAGCGTGGCGAATGAACAGAACCTCGTGAATTTTACAAGTGAACAAAGCCGCGAAGAAGCCGCGAAGAACGGGCGGAAGGGCGGCATTGCGTCGGGTAAAGCGAAACGCGAGAGAAAGAAGTTCAGAGACACTGTACTCGCGTTCCTTGAAGAAGCAGACGAGAACGGCATTACGAATCAGGAGCATATCATTGAGGCGGCTGTTGTAAAAGCAATGCGTGGCGACATCCGCGCGGTGGAGTTCCTGCGTGATACCATTGGCGAGAAACCAGCAGACGAACTGCGTCTTGAGGGCGGTGTCCGATTCACGTTTGAAGGCGGAGATGATCTGAGTGGCTGAGCCTGTTGTCATCTCGCTCGGGAAGAAGCCGAATCCGAAGCAGATTGAGTTCTTCAAGAGCAGAGCGCGCCACACCGCGTACGGAGGCGCGAGAGGTGGCGGCAAGTCTTGGGCAATGCGAACTAAGTTCGTTATGCTTGCGGCACGTTACAGCGGTTTGCAAATACTCTTATTGAGACGCACGCTTCCGGAACTGCGCGAGAACCACATCCGACCGCTGATGGAACTGCTGAATGGTGTCGCTCAATATAATGAACAGCGCACCGAGTTTATCTTCCCGAACGGTAGCCGAATCAAGTGCGGGTACTGCGCCGCGGAAAAGGATGTGTATCAGTTCCAAGGGCAGGAATACGACGTGATCGGCATGGAGGAAGCCACGCTGTTCACGGAAGCGCAGATGGACTTCATTTCAACGTGTAACAGATCCACACGCTCGGACTTCAGCCCGCGGATGTATTACACATGCAACCCCGGCGGTGTAGGTCATAACTGGGTGAAGCGTCTGTTTATTGACAGGAATTACAGAAACAGCGAACGACCCGAAGACTATGTTTTTATTCAGGCAAGCGTATACGATAACAGCGTTCTCATGGACGCGAACCCTCAATACGTGAAGACGCTTGAAAACCTGCCCGAACACCTCCGCAGAGCTCATCTGTATGGTGACTGGGACGTGCTCGCAGGACAGTACTTCCCAGAGTACAGACGAGATAAGCACGTCTGTGTACCGTTTGAGATCCCCGAGCATTGGCGAAAGTTCCGCAGTATGGACTGGGGCTATAACGACCCGTGCTGCGTACTGTGGCACGCTGTCGGACCCGATGGTAGGGTCTATACATATAGGGAGCTATACGTACGGCAGACACTGGCACGAGATGTTGCAGCGCAGGCGCTCATGATGACAGGCAAGGAGCACATCGCATACACGATTGCCTCGCCCGACGCATGGCAGAACCGCGGGCAAAAGGATATCGACGGCGAGAACATCGCTGAGATCTTTGCAAAGCGTGGTATGCCGCTGCTCAAGGCGGATACAGCACGTGTTGTGGGATGGAACCTCATGCGAGAGTACATGGCAGACGCTCCAGACGGCAAGCCGAGGTGGCAGATATTTCCGCAGTGTACTAACTTGATCAGAACGATACCGCTCGCCACGTACGACGAGCATCATACAGAGGATGTCTCTGACAAATGCGAAGACCATGCGCTTGAAGCAGCGCGATATGGTCTCATGTCGCGGCCTATCGCTGCGAAAGAACCAAGGCCAAAACCTGTATACCGATTCGATCCTCTTGCTACGGACCGAACACCGGCGAACGGGTTCTGGTCTGTTTGATTTTTGGAGGTTTATATGGCAGCTAAAAAGACAACCACAAAGAAAGCATCGACGAAAGCCGCTGCAGTGAAAGAGACCGGCGAACAGCTTGTCGCGGTCGCATATGAGCTGTTCGATGAGTTTAAAAACGCATACGAGTCTGAGTGGACCCGTCTGAATCAGAACGAGCATCTGTATCTCGGTAAGCACTGGGATGATATGGGCGACATGAACAGCAACAGCTCCGACCCGAAGCCGATGACGCCTGTGATTAACTCGACCATTGAGAATCTGAAAGCGGACCTCATGGACAATTACCCGCAGAGCATCATCAAGCCGGAGAACCCGCAGGACCGTGCTGTCGCGGATATCGTAGGGGCACTCGTACGGCAGAACCATGACGCTATGGGCTACCGCGAGACCTACGCAAAGCTCAGCCATGACCTTTTGGTAGGCGGTTACTGCGTGCAAGAGGTCGGCTACGATGCGAACGCTAACCGAGGTATCGGCAGTGCGTTTATCCGATACATCGATCAGCACAATATCCTGTTTGACCCGCAGGTCACGGATATCCAAGACGGACGTGCGGTGTTCAAGTTCAGTCCGCGTACTATCGCGTGGCTCGAACAGCGGTACCCCGATAAGGCGGGCACGTTCACGCTCGACGAGTACAAGCTCGAGACTGACAGTGAGCTGTCCTACGACGAAACCAAGAGCGTGCTCATGATCGAGTATTGGTGGCGAGAGTTCGACCCCGCTGCGATGCAGTGGCGGGTACACATGGCGCTCATGGCAGGACGTCAGCTCCTCGAGGACAGCCGAGAGACCAAACCCGAGGGCTACTTTGCCGTCGGTGAATATCCGTTCATCGTGACGCCGTTCATGCGTCGTAAAGCGTCCGCACTGGGCTATGGCATCCCCGACCTGTTCGGTGAGCAGCAGAAGTACAGTGACAAACTTGACCAGATTGCACTGAAAAACGCTGCGATGTCCTCGCATAACAAACTGCTTGTGACCGAGGGCTCTGGTTTTGACGCGGATGACCTGCGTGACTGGTCTAAGGATGTGCACCGCGGTGAGAGTCTGAACGGTATCACGTGGTTCGCGAATCCTCCGCTGCCTGCATACATCGTACAGGCGCCGGGGCTCATGCGCCAAAACATCAAGGAAGAGAGCGGCGCGAACGACTTCAGCCGAGGCAATACCGCGAGCGGTGTTACCGCAGCCAGTGCAATCGCAGCACTGCAGGAGATGTCGAGCAAGCGGTCTCGCATGATCGTCATGCTCATCCACGAAGCATTCAAGAAAGCGGTCCGATACGAGATCGAGTTCGAGCGTGAGTACAATCTGCTCCCGCGTGAGGTTCTGCTCACGGTGAACGGACAGCAGCAGGTCGCGACGTTTGAGAGTGCGATCATGGAGCGCGAGACCGAGCTCGGGAACAACGTGCCGATCGAGTTTATGATCAGCATCAAGGTCGAGCGTGAGAACCGCTGGAGCACGACTGCGCATAACGAGCTCATGCTGCAGATGGTACAGCTCGGTGTACTGCAGCCGCAGCAGGTCGTGGAGCTCATGGAGTTCGAGGGTAAGGAGATTATCCTCGATCAGCTCCGTAACGCAGGACCGACCGCGGAGGACCTTGCTATGGAACAGGCAGCACAGGAGCAGGCCGCTCTTGAAGCAGAGATGGCAGAACTACCTGCACCCGAGCAGATGAATAACCAAGTAACTCCCGTCTGACGAGACGGTGTTATACAAAAAATGGCGTTTGCGGCCAGTAACGGCAATTTATTAGGAGGTTTCTTATGGAAAATTCGGTCAACACTTCCGCACCCGAGGCAGTAGTAAACGACAGCGCACCGGCAACGGTGTTTGCGTTTGCACCCGAGGATACGGAGCAGAACCCGGTTGACGCGGGCGACGTTCCTGCTGTTGAGCAGGAGGAACAGGCTGAGCAAACGGCTGTAGAGCCCACCGAGGGCTCGGATGGTGTCAGCGACCAGCTCGCCGAGGCGAAAGGACAAAAGGACATCGGCAGAGCTTTTAGAGCCGAGAGCAAGCGGCTTGAGGAAAAGTACCGCAAGCAGCTTGAGACGGACCCGATCCGCCTGCTCGGCAAGCTCATGATTGATGACCTGCTAGAAAACAGCGACCTCAGCGAAGAGGACGCAATCAAGACCGCAACCGAGAATTTCTTGAAAGCGGTCGCCAAGCGCGAAAACATCTCGCCGAATGTAGCGCGACGCCTGTATGGCGTAAAAGGCGAAAAAGCACAGACCGCAGAACAGCACAGCACTCCCGACGATGAAGCACAGCGCATCCTCGCTGATGTCGAAGCGGCTACCAAGCCCGCAGGTTTCGACCTCGAGACTGCGTTTGCTGATCAGACGTTTATCGACCTGCTCACGCAGGTACCGGCGGAGATCGCGATACGCTTGTACCACGCTGAGCACCGCGTCGGCACCGAGGCACAGGACCTCGCGGAAAAGCTGAGAGCGCGACAGAGTGTTCCTAAGACCATGGTACCGTCGCAGCCCGTCTCGCCGAAGACTGACTGGCTGAGCGTCGATTCTGCTGCTTTCCAAGCCGAAAAGGAGCGGCGAAGAAAACTCAGATAATATTGGAGGAATAACAATATGGCAACCAACACCACGGTATCTACCGCAAGCACTACCTATCTCAATAAAACCTATTACGACCGTAACCTTTTGGAAAACGCAAAGACCAAGTTCTGCCATGCAGACTATGGCCAGAAGCGCAATATCCCGAAGAACAACGGTAAGACCGTCGAGTTCCGTCGTTGGACTGCTTTCGACCCGTCCGTCGTTCTCGAGGGTCTGACCGAGGGTGTGACGCCCGAATCTCAGGACCTCAAGCAGACCAATTTGACCGCGACTGTCGCCCAGTACGGTGCATACGTCGAGGTCTCTGACCTGCTGAAGACCACCTCTTATGACGATGTCATGGAGGGTGCAACCGACCTGCTCGGTGAACAGCTCGGTACCGCTATCGAGTGGATCACTCGTAATGCAATGTGCGCCGGCACGAACGTCCAGTTCGCAAATGGCAAGACCGCTCGTACTGGTCTGTCCGCAGACGATAAGCTGACCGTCGTAGAGGTCCGCAAGGCTGTCCGTACGCTCAAGCGTAAAAAGGCCAAGCAGTTCGGCGGCAACGGCAAGCGTGCCCACTTCATCTGCATCTGCTCGCCCGAGGCAACCTATGACCTGCAGGACGACGCACTCTGGCAGGATGTTTCTAAGTACAGCAACGCAGAACAGATCTACTCCGGAGAGATCGGCCGTCTGTTCGGCGTCGTGTTCGTCGAGTCCACCGAGGCTATGGTGTACGCAGGCGGTGGTGCTTCTTCCGCCGATGTCCACGCAGCACTGATTTTCGGTAAGGACGCATACGGAACCATCGAGATCGATGGCAGCGGTAACCTGCACACCATCATCAAGGGTCTCGGCAGCGGCGGCACGTCCGACCCGCTCGATCAGCGCTGCACTGTCGGTGCTAAGGTTGACGCCTACACCGCAAAGATTCTCAACGACGACTGGATCGTCCGTATTGAGCACGGCGTCAGCGCCTAATCACATTTCATAACCGTCGGGGAGGGTAGTGCACGCCCTCCCCATTCTACTATCTAATAATTAGGAGGTTTCCCCCATGGCTACCAAGAAGAATGAAGCAATCATCACTGAAGCTCAGATGGCTAAAGACGTTAAGACTACCGGCGAGATCCTAGCAGCACAGCCCAAGGTCAAGGTCATGATCGCTCCCGACCCGATGAACCCCATGTGGCGCGGCTGCATCAATGGCTACGACTTCAAATTTCCGCGCGGCGAGATGATCGAAGTGCCGCAGGACCTTGCTACGTTGATCGAGCAGAGCGCAGCGATGGCGTACGAGCAGAAGAAGCTCGAGGACAAGCTCGTCAGCGGCATGGCGCTGTAAGGCGGTGAGACCATGACGCTCGTCAATATCATCACACGGGCGCTCATTGAGCTCGGACGCGGAACGGACGCACAGTCCACCGAGGCATGGCGGGATAAGCTGTTGCTGTTCGCGAACGATGCCGTCACCGACCTTGCAGAGTACCTCGAGCTGCGACGCACGGACCCCGTGACCGCGGCAGACGGTAAGTTCTCTGTCAGCGACCTATCGAGGCCGTGTCTCAAGGTCGTGAGCGTCATGCAGAACGGCAGAGCTGTCAGCTTTACGCAGAGCGGCAGTTCCAAAGAGGTCGCCGTGTCTTCTAACGGCGAGCTGCAGGTCGAATATCGATACGCACCGAAAGAGATGGCGAACGATATCGACTCGCCAGACGTGCCCGAGAACCTGCAGGGGCTTATCGTTTCGTACGTTGTATACCGCGAGCATCTGACGGCGGACCCGACGATGCAGCGACGCGCTGACGCGTTCTATCAGCTATACGAGACAGGTAAACGCAAGGCACGCAAGACGCTCGGCGAGAGTGATACCTATTCAATCTATAATAACGGGTGGTGATACAGCATGGCGCTTCAGACCTATCGCGTCGAGGATTTCAAGGGCATCGACCAATCGAAAAGTGAAAACAAACTGGCGAGCGGTTATTCGCCCGACGCGGTAAACATGGACACCGCAAACGGCGACCTCGCTGTAGGCTACGGATACAGTAAGTATCTGACTGTGCCTGTTCCCGGTGTGGGACGTATTCGTCGTATGTATCACTGGCACACGCTCCGTGCAGACAAGTTCCTCGTCATCGCAGGCAACACAATTTATGCATACAATGACGGCTCGTGGGACGTTGTTTACTCCTATACCGAAAACATTACCTCGGATACGTGGGATTTTGAGGAAGTTCGCATCGGCGTTACCGACTATCTCATCATCGCAAACGGCCAGACGCAGCTTATCAAGTGGGACGGTGTAAACCCTGCTGAGCTGTTCGGCAGCGGTGAGTATGTGTATGAGGGCTCGGTCGCATCTGTAACGTATAACGGCACAAAAGCGGTCTCGGCTACCTACGCAGAGGCAGATGACGTCGGCACGTTTACTATTACCATGCCCGATGGCTGGACTCACGAAGACAATGCGCTCATCGCGTTCACCGTGCCGCAGGATATGGGGCACATCGCGGCGCTCAAGCTCGTCATAGGCGCGAACACTTATCAGATGACTTTCGTGCCTATCTGGTCCAGTGGCGACCTCGCAGTAGCAGTGCTGACGAGTACGACCGAGGCTGTCGAGTACGAGGATGACTACGGCGTCAACGCTGTCACGATCACGCCTGCGGTCCCCGAAGAGTGGGCACAGCGCGTAATCGTTGTGGGCTTGCAGATCGACGGCATCACGCAGACTGTGCTCGAGGTGTCCGAGGATCGAACGAGCGTTACGTTCGTAAAGCCTACAAAACGAGAGCTGACCGCCGGTATGACTGCTAAGGTCCGCGGCGAGGTCAGCGATCACCCTGTAAATTTTGTAGCGCTGTACTACAGCAGACTGTTCTCAGCTGGCGACCCGAACCACCCGAGCCGCTTGTACTGGTCGCAGCCGCCGGGAGATACGCGCACTGTCGAGGACTGGTCTATGGACGAGGCGTCCGATATGACTGGCGGCGGTCACGTGGAAATCGGTCAGACGTCAAGCGACCCGATCGTAGGCTTGTGTGCACTGTCGAACCAGCTGATTATTTTTAAGAGCTCCTCTATCTACCGCTTGCTCGGCGATAGACCTACGAACTATCGAATCACGAGCGTGAATAAGGACGTCGAGCACATGGTAAATACGGCCCGTGTATCGCACGGCGATATCCCGTACTGGCTGACCCGAGGCGGTCTGTACTACCATGATGGCCAGAGTGCGAACCTGCCGGCATCGTCGCGACAGATCCGCGACATTCTCGCTAATGCGAACCTAGAAACGTGCAAAGCGGCAGAGAATCGCGACCGATTGTACTTCTCAATCCGACAGGGCGAGTCCGAGCATGACAACGCAATCATCGTGTATGACTTGAAAGAGCGTACCTATATGCTGCGTAACGGGTTCAACGTCGTGGATATTTGTGCCTATGACGGCACGCTGTACATGATCAACGATCAGCGGTACGTCTACCAGTGGGACAAGAGCACGACCTATGATGGCGAGCACATCGAGGCGTACTGGCATACACCGTTCACCGATGCAGGAGCGATGAGCATAACCAAAGCTCTGAAGACGTTATATCTGCGCGGCGAGGGTGGTATCGTTCAGATCCGATACAGGATTGGACGTTTTGAGGAGACCAAGACCTATCAAATGCCCGAGGATACGGGCGAGCCGATTCGCATTCCGCTACGCAACGAGGGACGTGCGTTCGGCATGAAGATTTTCAACGAGGCGGGTTCATGGTTCCGCATCATGGGCGGCGTGGACCTGCGTTTTGAGATGAAAGACGACGGATAAGGAGGAAATCATGGCGACTGAATATAAAGTGCCCGAAGCATACAGCCAGTATCTTGATCAGCTGCAGAACAGCCTCTTGAGCAAGACGGAGACGGTCAATTACAATCCGCTCTCACCGTCCGCACTCAAGAGCGCCATCGCAAAGGCGCTCCGCCCCGGCTACGACAAAGCCATCCAGAACCGGCAGGCGTCAGCGGCTACGAACCGAGCAGCCATCGATGCTGATGCAGCCGCTCGCGGCGTCGGTGCGAGCACATGGGTGACCGATGTCAAGAATCGGCAGAACGACGCTATGGCAAAGGATATCGCGGGTATCGAAAGCGACTACAGCGGGCAGCTGTATCAGAACCTGCTCAGCAAGCTGTCCGAGCAGGACCAGATGAGCATGACTGCACAGCAGTTCAACGCAAACGCGAAACAGAACGCTCTCGCACAGGCACTTGCCCAGACCGATAAGTGGTGGGAGAAGTGGAAAGAGCAGGCTGAAGCCGGCGTAGGCGGAGGCGGTAGCGGCAGTGGCGGCAGTAGTGGTGGCGGTTATGAACCGAAGCCTGTCATTTACAGCCCGACCTACGAAGAGATCAAAGAAAACAAGGTGCAGCAGCTGTTGAGGAACGCACAGAAGTATCTCGATACAGAAAATAAGGCGATCTACAATCCCAGCAAAGTAGCAAATGCGACCATCCGAGGAGTAAAGAAGTACACTAAATAACCTCTGATGTCGGGGAGGAAAAATGGCAGATATCACGTTTAAGAAAAAAAGGGATATTGTTGAAGAGCTCACGGCGAGAAACAAAACAAAAACAGGCGCCGTAAAGAACAAAACAAGCCCTGAGTCCTACAGACAGATGATGGCAAATACGGTTGAGCAGCAGCAACCCGCCGTTGAAGCCCACATGGCTGAGCAAAGGAATGAACAATTCCTAAAGCGTTTCGACCAAGACGTACTGAAATCTGTTGGGGATAAATTCAAGTCTCAGTGGGGCGATAAATATTATTATGATATGTTCGACCCCGAGGACGCAATGCGCTCCATGACGGGCGCTATGCCGAAGTATCTTGAAAAGTACTACGACCTCGACGACCCTGTTGACCAGTGGCTGTACCAGAACAATCTGCCGTACAAGGACGTGTTCAGCGATATGTACAGCGAACACGCTCTCGAGCACAATGCCGCTGTCGAAGAGGAGAACGCATATCAACAGGAGTACGCAAATCTCCGTAAGGATGTTCATGCGGCTATGGACGCTCAGCTCCGCGCAGGTGTTGCCGCCGAAGATATGGATATGGAGTCCATCATCGTTGGTCTGTTGACTCAGCCGAAGTATGCAAACGTCGCACAGCACTTTACCGGCTACGCTGACGAGGATATCCCAGAGGAGGGCACGTACGAGTATTTCGAGTATCTGAAAAAACAGGCGAAGAAAAAGCCAGACGAGCGGGCGTTTACGCTTGCTGATATCATCGGCGGGTACAGAGGCAGTGTTTCGGAGAATCTTGCCTCCGACCCCGAATTTAAGAAGTATTCACAGCAAGGCTCCGCGCTCGAAAACCCGTCTATGCACGACGCGTTTAAGGTTTTTGGTAAAAAGCCTGTACAGAACAAGGTCGAGTTCGGCAGAGAGCACGCAGACGAGCTGCACCGAGCTGTCGTCAACGGCCTCGGTGGTGACGAGAAGTACCAGTATTATAAGTACCGCTACATGAAGCAGGACGAGGTTGATACATATAACTACCTGCTTGCGAAGCATGGCGCCGAACGGTCCGATGAATACCTCGCCTCGCTCGCTGAAACGCTGAACGAGCGTGAGGGTCTCGAACAAGCAGGGCGTGCAAGCGAACTCGGCAATGCTGCAGAGATCGCCTATATGGCTGGCGCTGGACTTGCAAACTGGGGCGCCGGTGTACAGCAAACGTTTTCGGACGACGTGATTACGAATGATCCGAGAGCGTATGGTGCACAGGCTGTTCGAGAAAGCCTTGCTCAAGACGGGAAAGTCTGGCAGGCTGCAGGCGATATTGCGATGTCTACGGGTAATATGCTCCCGTCCATACTGGCAAGTGCAGTAACCGGCGGAGCAGGTGCTGTTGTCGGTGCTGGAACCATGGCGCTCGGTGTTTACGGCTCGACCTACAATCAAGCACGCAAGGATGGTCTCAGCGAGAAAGAAGCAACGACATATGCAGCGCTTGTTGCCGCGGCAGAGGGCGGTCTGCAGTATCTCATCGGTGGTATCGGCGCTCTCGGCGGCAAACTGAGTGGAAAATCCGTCACCGCTATGGTGAAGAACATCGACAAAGCGTTTCTGCGAATCGCCGCCGATAACGTATTGAAGATGGGTGCTGAGGGCCTCGAGGAGGGCCTGCAAGACGTACTCGACCCACTGTTCAAGGGAATTGCTACCGGCGACATCGACTATTCACAGTTTAGCATCGAGGAGGCGGCTTACTCGGCTATACTCGGTGCATTGAGCGCAGGATTGCTAGAAGTGGCGCCGAACACGATCAACCTTTCGCAGAGCAACAGAATTGGCAGTGCTGTCAACTCGACCGAGGCGATGAAAGACGAGCTCATTGGTGCGGCACTTAAACTTGACCCGAAGACCGACGCGTACAAGCTCGCGTCCGAGATCCAGAGCGGTAACA
>JAZNWG010000004.1:0-11446 GCA_045593225.1 Oscillospiraceae bacterium | reverse complement strand
AAAATTTGCAAGCCTCGCGCAGTAAGATCACGAATGTGCTGATCAGGCTACAAAGGAAAAAAGCCAAGAATATGATGCTGCAAACAGCGTGAGCAGCGTTTAGTCGTTTCAGATATCGAATGTCCAGATCCTTATCTGTTATTGCAGTGTCAAGCTCATGGTCGATTTTGTTACCGATACGCCATAATATCATATAGAATATGATCGTTCCGCAATAACTGATAGCCATGAGCATGAGCCATGTTGTATGAATGTCCATTTTAAACCCCATCGGCAGCGTTAGCTGCAAGAACAAACTTGTCAGCGTAAGCTGTTTCGATCGCCGTTACATCAGCATGAAGCTGATGAAATTTGTCTGAAAATGCCTTGTCAAGCTTGTTATCAGACAAACGCTTTTCTGTATACAGTCCGATACCACCGCAGATGGCAGCGATAAGGCAAATACATAACACACCTATCAAAATCATGTCGTACAAAATGAAACCCATTGCAACGAACAGAAGGATGACAAAGCTTCCGAGCGCAATGCATCCCAAAAGCTCTCTGTTTTCACGATATCTGTCTGTTGTACACAGATATTCATCTGCGGCAGATCTGAATTTATTAAGCGTCGACGCTGTTGTTTCAGTTGCATGTTCGATCACATCAGTAAGGAGCGTCTTATTGTTTGCGAGAGTTACTGTACCATCGGCGTTTGCGATACACTTGAGCGTAATCGGATCAAATCCATGACCCATACTTGATATATAACCGATCTTGTTTCGCGTATCGATTATGTAAAATGTTATCATGAATGTGATAGACCCATCTTTCTTTATCTTAGCCGACTCGACATGCGCATGATGCAGATATGCAATCGTTCCGGCTCTTATTTTTCGAGAATTATCGACGAGCACGTCACGTGTGAAAACAACAGGGATATCGGGGTCTACATCGCCGTTGCGAAAAACATTGTACCCTTTAGGTGTGAGTATACTGTCGATCATGTCTTTGCGAGGATCTGTTATCATATTTATTGTCCTTTCTTAGTTGTCAGTGTTTAATTGGTTGGCGTAAGCTTCTTCGATCTCAGTACGTTCATCGTAAAGTACATCAAAGCTTTGTGTAATTTGTTTTGCTGTTTTTGTGTTATCGAAATCCGGAGAAATTTTGCAGATAACGTATGCTAAACCGGTGAGCAATGCAAGCACTAACATCACCAGTCCTATCATGCTTGTTATAGCTATGTCGGTGTCGTTTTCTTGAACGATCATAGGCGCCATGAACCAGACGCTCGATCCAAGCATCAGGGCTGCTGCCACAGAAATAATCATCATCTGTATGATACTGACATGTTTTCTGTGTCGTGAAAATGCATGCCAATATGCTTCTGTGAGCTGTTCAAATGCATTCAGATTTGAAACAGCTGTGTTGTCGTCTGTACGCATGACCAGGTCAGTCAGCGCTATTTTATCGGATTTCATTACGACATTTATAGATCCGTCATCATAATACGTACACGGCAATTCCATATCCGCGTATGTATAGTTGCATGGAACAAGAAAGCCTATTTTGGTCTTGACTCTTGACGCATCTGCTTGCTCAATGCCTGGATTATAGGGTCGATACATAAATGCGATCGTTCCGGCTTCAATCGTCTCATCGTTGACTACGATGTTTCGCTTGAATATAACAGGTATATTCATCTCGCTATCACCGTCAAGTTCCTCGTTCATACAAAATTCGGCAAACTCGTTCGCTATAAGAGCGTTATTGATTATTTTTATACGATTATCTGTAATCATTTTGCTTCCTTTCTCACCAATGATCCTTATGTTTATGCGGTTGCGAACTCTTCTACATAGTACCAACTCTGAGGCGGTTTTGTGAGTCGTCTGTCACAGGCAACAAACTCAGAACCGTTGTCTCTCGCCAGATCGCAGCTCAAGCAATCACGATCTGTGTTGGTGTCATATTCATCTTCACAGATACAAGGTCTGGAAAATTCGCTCAGTTCCTTGGGTTCTGCATACATCGTGAGGTTAGAGATGTGCCAGCCATAACCTGTGCATCCATTGCCCAGATACTCGATTATGTGCTTATCGGTCAAGCAGATAAACGGAAATTCTCGCAGTGCGGTTTTGCATTCAGAGTCTTTACACGTAATGGAAACAGGGAACATCTTATCACATATGAATTCACCGATGACTTTACCCATAGTTTTTTCATGGAAAGTCTTGTAATGGTTATTTGCTTTCGTTTCGTACAAGTAGCATTTGAACGGCGGTTCCAGCTTTGGCTTCGTTTTTCTGAGATCAACGGTCTTGATTCGACTGGCAATAAGCTCGCACCATTCAGGGCGTACGCTGATCATCACAGCTTTGTTCATTATGTTGCCTATCCTTTCTTTTTGTTGATAGCACAGATGCAAACACTGATGACAGTATTATAATGACACCTATTGCTGCCAGTCCGATCATTCCTATGAAGACGACGGGCATAGCTACATTAACGAGAAACTCAAACATTTGACCTATTGGTGTTGTTGGCGTCATTCTTCTGTCATCTCCTCATCGTTTTTCTTTCGACGTGTTCGTTTATGTGCATCGGCTTTAATGCTGTTTAACAGGCTTCTTAAATCAGATGCCTTACCGATTATTTCGCTGTTGTAGGCAATGGTGTCATTAACGATCTCAACAAACGAGTACTTTCGTTCGCCAATCGTCACGCGAAACAATCGTTCCGATATGACCATGTAATCGGTAAATCCGGTTTCTTCGAAAATGTCGATTACGACCTGCTTCTTTATCATGATAACATCCTTTCTGCATAAACGTGTTGAAATATCGGCACGTTTGTGCTATAATTATACATATAGCATATATTCATTGACATCTTGTTTAACATCTTGAGGTAACATCATGAAAGGCACGAATCACGTAATAACCAGTCTGGCTACAGCAGTAGTTGTCGATACCGGTGTACGAGCTGTATCATATTTTTGCAACAGCTCTTTTTATGACGCGTTATGGTCAATGTTGAGCTGGCGGTTGTTTGAAAACAGCGTCACAGACATACCATGCGCAATAATCGGAACCCTGACCGTTTTTGTAAACGTTATGCTGTTTATGATAGGCAGCTTGCTGCCAGACTGTGATGTAAAGACCAGTATAGCCGGTCGTATGTTATACATACCCGTTGAGCATCGAACATGGACTCATACCGTGTGGTTCGTTGCCGGTTTCGGCATTATGGCGGTCGGTGCACGCTGCTTTTTCTGGCTTGCATACGGTTGTTTTCTTCATATTTTTTATGACAGCCTATCCAAAAGCGGTATTTGCTGGTTTTACCCCATATCTGTCTATAAAAAATGGACATCAGGCTCGCGGGTCAAGAAAAATCATACGATTTATCTATACCGCACGGGTCAGATGTCCGAAACGATATTAGTAATATTCGTTGTTCTTGTTAGCATCATGATGTTAATGTATTCTGTCTGGCTCAAGATGTCATTTAACGGTCTGCCATTTCACATAGATTTGTTATTTGCTGCATATTCAGCGTGATCACATCAAATCCACGGTCAACGATGTTTATCGTCGTTGCATTACCGTTGTCATCGATATATACACCTTGCGGTACGTCCGTCAGGTGTATGTTATATGTGTTTCGGGCTTCTTTGCCCAGCTTGCTTTGCGATGAAAGAAATATGACGTTGTCGATCGCAGACAGCTGTTCGTGCAGACGCACACAGTCATAACAATCGTAACGTACGTATATAATAGCCTTTCCTTTAAGCTCGTCGAGAGTTATTTCAGTTTCTTTGACACTGTATTTGTTGTAGGTGAGTATTTCTTCATAGCTCAGTTCATATTCGCCTGTATCAGCATCGGGTACCATTCCATGAGATACAGCTGTGTTGAAAACAAAAGCTGTATTCAACAGGTTTCCAAGGTACAAACCGCCGATAGATACGATTATAAGCATGATGACAGTCAGTGCGAAGACTTTTTGTCGAGCACCGACGTCTGTATCAAGGTGCTTTTTGCAATATTTATTGAGACCGATATGAATTATGATACCTACGATCAAACAGGGAAGTGCGATCAAAGCTGAAAAAAGTGCGGCTTCGTGTAGTTGTAGGTCTTTAAACATGTTTGTATCCTATTTTTCAGTGGTGGTAGCAAAACTGTTGAATACCTGATATAGCAACAATGGCTTGCCGTCTCGCATTTCATCATGTTTTTCACGATGAGGGAGAACGTCTTTGACGATTTTGTATATCATTGCGATTTGCTGCATTTCATCAAGTGTCACATTTCTGGCGAACATGGGTACGTCCATCATAAGCCGCAGACTGTAACGAATCGAGCCGATGACGGCAAATTCGTAACGCGACATGTCATTGTGAAAATCAGACGGTTTTTTCGTAAAACGCTGTCTGAAGTTACGTATCACGGCAGCTTTCATTGTTTCATACTGCGGAAAATCAAGATTCACATCATCTATGTCCGCATCAAAGTTTCGCTTCACTGTGTTTTTCTGTGTTGCTTTCAGTGCGTCCCAAATATCCTGAAAACGGATGGGCGCATTTGTTTCATCATATCGCGGGAAGATCGTATAATTCGTAAATGTCACATAATGATGGATGAGTATCTCATAATAACCATGTTCTTCTTTCATGGCTACCTTATTATAAGTGAGCTCATCAAGAGGGGGACAGGGAAATACAAGATGAAGACCCTTTCCCGACATTGAAATGTCTCCGTATATGAACGGCAGCTTCAATAATGTTTCTTTGATGTCGTCAGGACAAGTCTTTTCTATATCCAAAACGACAACGCCGTCGCGTACAGCGTTCAGGCTATACACGAATTGTTGCGGGATGGCATTTACGATACGAAACAGGTTACGCAGGTCAGTCAGACAATCGTCAGACTTGGCTCCGCGTATGTCTCGCGTATTATCGTATTCGATAATATCAAGCGGCTTTTTTCCGTCGACATTCACTGTCCAGAATGGTTTTTGTGCCAGATATCTGATGACAGGATTATCGATAAAGTCTTGTATCATGTTATGATAGCTCCTTTTAGCGATTTATGCTCTGAATAAATCACGAAGCCTGACCGGTCAGGCTTCGTGTTGTTTATTACAGGAACTGTTATCAGAGCTTAATGCCGCCGGTGGGCTGCTGTGTAGGAATCGGAACGATTCTGCCGTCATTATCGTACATGTAGCCGTTGGGAGGAACAGGAAGAGACGGAGCGGGATTCTCTACAGGCGCAGGCGCTGCTGCAACGGGTGCAGGAGCAACGGGAGCCACTGCAGGTGCGACAGGAGCAGCCACATAAGGCGCTGCAGGTGCTGCGGGTACAGCTGTCTGCACAGGGGCAACAGGCGCTGCCTGAGCGTTTGCATCAAGCTGGTCCATTACGTCAGCAACAGCAGGTGCGCCGTCTGCAGTTCTTACGACCTCAAAGCCTCTTTCTGCAAGCATGCTTTCGGAAGGATTACCGAGGAGCCACTTGATAGGCTTCTCGTTGACGATAACGGTATCAAGAGATACACCGTTGTTCTGGGGAGCCTTGAAGAATCTCAGCATGATGGTGACAGGTGTGCCTCTGCGCAGCTCACCAGCAGCTGCAACAGCTTCAAGCTGCTTTGAAATATTGTTCTCGCGGCAGTAGATGTTGGGCAGGAACTGTGTCTTGTTGTACGCAGTATAGCAGTTGTCGTGCTCAGGATGTGCAGCAGACTTGTAAAATCTCTCTTCAATACACTTCTCTGCAAGAGATGGATTTGTAGGATCCTCGTAATCGATCGTGCAGTTGCGGAGAGAAAGTCTGGTGTGAGGCTTACCTACAGCCTGCATACCTCTCTGAACCTTCTTTGCGTCATCTGCAACGAGCTCAGCACCCTCGAGAATAGATGCAATACGGGAGTAATCAACGATACCGTTGATATAAACCTTTGTACCGGGCTTGATGGAATTGAGACTAATTGTACTCATAGTTTTTTGTCCTTTCTGTCTTGATGTTGGTTTTTTGATGGTGATTTTTCTTGACAACGCGCGTTGTCTGTGATATAATTATATCATAAACATGCCGATAAATCAATACCTTTGGGTAGCTTTTATGCACTTTTTATAAAAAAGAGGTGATCGTGTCACATGCGCACCGGTGTTAAAATATCGAAAACGCGTCAAGCTTTACAAATGATAGCGGCCGTAACCGGTTCGGTCGCTGTAATAGGGGCGTCAGTAGTTTTTGTAACAAATGATTACAAAGATATGCTCATGATGCCAACCTATATCATGGATGATACCGTAACAATAGCCGCCTTGGAACCAATCCGTTCGGACGCACAGTCCGAACAAAATGGAGACAAAGATGCGTCATTCGATGATGACATTGGAACAGGTATCATACCCGAAAAAAATAACGATGATTGTATGGTCAACGTTGAAACAACGGATACAGATGTTACAGATGTATCCGTGGAAAAACCTCATATCAATATAAGTATGGATAAAGTTAATTTCAAAGCCAATAGCAGTGAATATGTCGATAAAACAGCTGCAGAGCAGGTGTTACGTGATTATGTAACAATTTTCGACGAGTATTTTGCTGAGTATCCCGATGGATTGATCTATCTTGTTGGCAGCGTAGCCAAAACAATGTCACACGACGATGCTGACATTGATTTATCCAGACAAAGAGCTGACAGAGTCAGACAAAGCTTTATCGAATTTGGTGTTGATGAAACTCGACTTATAGCATTGGGTCTGGGGACAAACGACCCGTGGCGAGAAGATGAATGGGAAAACGGTTATTTTGATGAAACGATAGCCAAAGATAACAGGCGTGTGTGGATAATCCCTGATACAAACGAAGATCAGGTTGCGCTGGTTCTTGCAATAAATGATTTGTTTATTGAATAACAACGAGAAACAATGTTAGCAGTCCTGTTTACAGGAAAACGTAAGAGATCATAATAAATAAGGCTTCAGTCGTGTTGACTGAAGCCTTGTGTTTTTTGATCGCGTTTTGTAATGCACGATATCAAATGGCGAGCCATTTAACGGTGCGCCGAACGTGTTGTTCGAAGAGGTTATCATTATCAAGTTGTGTTTGTTCGTCACAATCTTCTTTGTAGATGATATAATCATACATCAATGCTTGTCGATATGCATGTCCGTTTAATCTTTCAAAAATGTACTTGAGTTCATTTCTGCGATTTTGTTGTGTTTTTTGTTTAACAAGCTGTCGTTTTACGTCAGTAACGTATTCGTCAAATGTCTTAGGAAGTTTTTTCATGATGTCAATATACAGTCAACCTCTGCTTGATGACAAGCAAGAGAATTGTTAAATCAGTCGTAATAGTCGCCGAATGCAACGATAAAGTCGCAGTCTTCCAGATAGATCACCGAGCCCTCTTTGAGAACACCTTCGTCTGCGCCAAAATATTTGTTGGCAGCTTCCAGTGTGATGCCGGCATATCTGTTAGTGGGGTAGACAAGTCTTCTCTCGATGAGAAGCTTTTCTTCATACCAATCTGCAACATGGTGAATGCGTTTCTTGAGTTCAGTCTCATATTCGTTCTTTTTCGCATACCACGCATCTTCGTTTTCACCGTATTCGGGTCCACTGATCGTTCCTGTGCTCGGATCGTATCCGTATTTATCGGTAAACTCTTCGGTCACATCCACATCCTTTGTCGTGATAGGGAGACAGTCTTTGTACGGCTCGTTGAGCGTAACTTCGATGAATACGACCATGCTGCTCCATTTTTCGCGACATGATTCACACGGTTCATAGTCCATAACGATGTTGATGGGCTTACCGTTGCGGCCGTCTTTGAATTTGGGGATGTATACATCTTTTTTGTGTTTACCGCACCAGCTGCACATAATGTTGGTTCGGAAGCCATCCTGTTCCTCAACAGGCTGCGGAGCAGGGTAGCTCTGTCGTGTAAGACCGTTGTCTTCCTGAGCAGCGGTAGGTATAGCCTTTATCGTCCGACCGTCGCTTCTTTCAAGAATGTTATCATCAAAACATTCTTTTCTGAACAGCTCTTGGGATTCTTCGATCGTCGATGGGCGCGTGATTGTTTCAGACATTATTTTATACCTTCTTTCTTTATATGTGTGTGTAAATCTTTTCTGTATCCATTATATCACAAACGTGCCGATAAATCAATACCTTTAGGGGTGTTTTTGGTTATTTTTTCACATTTATTTTGTTGACAAGTAATGTGTAACGTGATATAATATAATTAAAGCAACATGTTCATATATCGGCATGTTTCAGTATCAAACATACAAAAAGAGGGTGAGATGGCGTGAAAGAGTTCTCGCAGCGTTTTAACGCATACGTAGAACGATATTTGAACAAAGGCGGACGGCGTAATTTATGGATAGCGCTCATCATAATAGCGATTGTAACAATAGGGTTTACAATGCTGGATGCAGCTGTTTTTAAACTGAATACGCCCGAAACAACGACTACTACTGAATTCATGACCAGTCTGGCAGCAGGTGATGTCGACACAGTGTATTACAGCACGTCAAGCGAAACGATGAGATATACGCTGTTTAATGACGAGACCAGAAATATGACGTTTGAAGAACGCAGCTCTTATATATATAATAAGGAAGACTGGCGTCAAACGCCATATTTGGGCGGTGAGAATTTCAGGCGTGACATGCTTGTTGAATACGGCGTCAATGTCAAGATCAAAACATTTGCCCCTATGTTGTCTGAATTCTGGTCTTTGATATTCTCATTAGCTTTGATCGTTATGCTGTTTGGCATGCTTATGCTGGTAATGCAAAACGGAATGAGCGGCGGTAAGAAATTTGACTCATTGCAGGGTCAGGTAGACACCAAATTCAAAGATGTTATCGGACAGGACGAGGTCCTTGAGGATCTTCGATATATCGTAAGAATGATGCGAGGCGAAAAGCTTGACGCTTTAGGTGCGAGAATACCGAAAGGTATATTACTTTCAGGACCACCGGGAACAGGCAAAACGCTGATAGCAAGAGCCGTTGCAGGTGAAGCGGGTGTTCCGTTTTTCAGCGCAAATGCTTCTGAGTTCATAGATACTTACGTCGGCGTCGGTGCAAAGACCGTAAGGTCTTTGTTTAAACAGGCGCGTAAGCACAAGCCTTGCGTTATCTTCATTGACGAGATAGACGCTGTGGCATCTGTCAGAGGTGCACAGGGTTCCACATCAGAGGACAGTAAGACTGTAAATGCGCTGCTGCAGGAAATGGACGGTTTTAATAAGGAAAACGGCATTTTCGTCATAGCAGCAACAAATAATCCTGACAGTCTTGATCCTGCTATCGTAAGAGCAGGGCGTTTTGACAGACAAGTTGTTGTCAATTTGCCGCAGGATTGGAAAGTACGTCGTAAGCTGTTTGACCTGTATATAGGTGAAACGGCTTGTAATGCAGATGTCGATAATCTGGCTAAGCAAACAGTTGGTTTTACAGGTGCCGACATCAATGCTATCGTCAATGAAGCAAAACTGGTCGCAGCAATGGCTGACAAAAAGTCGTTAGACGCTGATTGCTTTGAGGCAGCAATCGATAAAAAGCTGTTTAAAGCCAACAGAAGCAGTGCTGAGCGTCATAAAAAGGATATTGAGATCATTGCGTATCATGAAGCAGGGCATGCAGTTATGAATTATCTCGCAGGCAGACCCATTGCCAGAGCAAGCATTATAGGTTCAACATCAGGCGTTGGTGGTGCCGTGTTCCAAGCAGACAGAGACGGCAGTCAGCTGTCAACAAAGTCTGAGTATGAATGGCAGATAAAGATCCTGTATGCGGGCAGAGCGTCTGAAATCATCAAATTCAAGGATTTCACCGACGGTGCAGGCAATGATATCACACAGGCAACAAAAATTCTGTATGATTATGTATGCAAAGTCGGTATGTGCGATGAATACGGATATCTTGACGCAGATGTTCTCAAGTCCATCACACCGTATGCGGTATCCATGAATATTATAAAGAGGCAATCAGCAATTCTTATGACAGAGGCTATCGCTGATCTGCGTAATAATTATTCATTAGTCGAAGTCATCGCACAGGTGCTGCTTGATAAAGAAACTGTATCAGGCGAAGAGATAAATCAGATAATAAACAATGTAAAAAATTCAGAAGAAAGGACGGTAATGTGATCATGAATGTGAGTAAAAGAGTAGCGTCATTTGTTTTATCAATGGTAGTAGCCGTAACATCTTGTTTTGGCACAGGCTGGCTGCTTGATGTTCCGGCATTTGCTGCCGATAGCAAAACGGTTACGTGTACGGCGCATACGACAACGCAAACATCGCAGACGTTTCACAGTATAACACAATCATATACCTGTCAACACAGCATAACATATTCAGTTTCGGCAGGATGCGATAAGTGCGGGGAAGTTACACTCAGTAATCACGGTGTGACTTGTTCATTATCCGGCAGCACAGTTTCGCCGCCGACCAGTACGTATTGTATGTACTGTGGAGAACAAAAGACTACGACAGTATCCCATACACTGACCAATGTGTGTACGACCTGTCGCAAGACAGGCGTTAGCGGTCAGAATTATTATACGTGCAATACACATCATTATCGTACAACAAGTTCATCGAGCTGTGGACAGGGCTATGGTTGTTCTATGACGGGACCAACGTACGGACATGTTCAAAGTTCATCTGTCAATGTTACTGATTATTACTACAGCGCCGCGTATGGCTATAAAGGCAGTAGCAGCAAAATAACAGTATATCCGCTGACAATAACATCAAATGACGGTATAACTACAAATGTCGCTGTGACCGGTGGTTACGGTACGGCGACCACGACAGATTATGTGTACCCGTCGCATACCGTAACTCTTACGTTCAGCGGAGCAGGTGATTGCGGTATCAAAGTCAACGTAAGCGGACAAGAAACGATATTGACGGCAGGTACTACATCACATTCTTTTACAATGCCGTCTGCATCAACGGCTGTGTCTGTTGAGCTGTCGTTAAAACAGCCAACTAATGCGTTTCCGACTGCTATTACGAAAACATATGGCGACGCACCATCGTTTGTAGGTTTTAGTACCGATAGCGATGGCGAGGTGACATATACAAGCTCGGATACAGCTGTTGTTTCTGTTGATGGAACAGGCATGCTTACGTTTAATAAAGCAGGCTCAGCGGCGATCACGATCACAACCGCAGAAACAAGCAATTATTTTGCAAGTACGTCAACAATAAATGTTGTTGTTGATAAGGCTACGCCGACTGTAATCACACCACCAACAGCGGCTGATATCACATATGGTCAGACGCTTGCTGAGTCAGTTATATCAGGTGAAGCAAGTGTGGCAGGTGAGTTTGTATGGGTAAACAGTGCAACAGCGCCGGTCGTAGCTGACAGCAATATCACAACGTACGATATTATATTCGTACCTGATGAATC
>JAZNWG010000003.1:0-2852 GCA_045593225.1 Oscillospiraceae bacterium | reverse complement strand
CAGACAGATACTGAATTCCGAAGCGATGAGCACATGAAGGCGTGGCTCATACGAGTTGCTGTAAATCTCTCCAAAAACTTTCTCAGGGATAACAAGCATCGGCAGACTGAGCTTCTGACAGAGGATATTCCGTATTTCGATAATAACAGTGACAGCGACTTGCTGCAGATGGTGCTGGAGTTGCCCGAGAAGTACAGAATACCGATACATCTGCATTATTACGAGGGTTATCAGGTAAGTGAGATCGCTCAGATACTCCAGCTGCCTGTATCTACTGTCAAGGTACAGCTTATGCGCGGCAGGGAAATGCTGAGAGGATCGCTTGAAATGGAGGCGTCGGTATGAACACGGAATACAAAAGACAGATTGACAGATTGTGTGATGACGGTATAAAGCTTACCGCTGAAGATATCCTCAGCGCAGCAAGTAAAACAGCGCCTGAACAAGTGCAGGAAAAGCCTAAAAAGCGTATACGCTTTATGCCGTTGATCGCGGCAGCTGCCTGCTTTCTGGTCGTAGGAGCAACAGCAATGGCTGTAACAGGAGGCTGGGGCTCCTTGATAAGCACGCTTTTCGGAGATGATACAACAGCTCAGATAGCAGATGAGGGCTACATCAGCGAGCTTTCACAGCAGGGAAGCGATGGAGCATTTACTGTCGGCTTACTTGCAGGAACAGGTGACGAGAATGCTCCGAAGCTCATCTTTGATGTTACTGTTGATGAAGAGAGCATTGCTTCCGACAAGATCTTCATGACGGCGTATGTGCTGTCAAAGGAGGTCTACGAGAATGACCTTGAAAAATATGCTCCCTGCGAAGCATACGGATATCGCGACAGTGAGAGATCGGATCTCTATCACGTGCTGATGGACGCACCGTATGGCTACTTCCTTAACCCCACCGATATCGTAGTTGATGTATGCAGCATATCCACATCGCCCGACAGCGATGAGGCTGTGATCCATGAAACTGATATACGCTTCGATTTCTTCTCCGAGGACATCAATCTGCTGCCTGTCTATACCTATTATCCTGATGAAACGCATTATGAGTACGACGGTATCACCTATGAGCTGTTGCAGTTCTCCTCGGGTGAATATCAGACAGAGCTGAACTTCCGCTTTAAATTTGTTGGCTCCGAGCTTGCAAACGGCGAAACTGACTTCGAGAAGCTTGAAGATATTCTGACTGATAACTGTCATGGCTTTGCCGAGCAGATAGTGCTTACAGTCGATGGTGTGGAGTATACTGTCGGAAACGGTAATGTGACATCTATATGGTACGATGCACAGGGTGGAGCAAGCACTGAGAATTATTGCTATGTAACTGCATATCTGCCTGCTGCAGGAATGAGAGACGCGGCTGCAGCAACCCTGACGATCGGGGATATTGCTTGTACACTTAAATAAACCTACAAGGAGCGACTTATGAGTAAGAAGATAATATCATTTCTGGCTGTGTTGGGCTGCATTATGACAGCGGCGTGCAGCAATAGCACCGTATCGCAGCAGGAAAGCACTCAGCCTGTCGAGATAACCACAGCGGCGACCACGCTACAGTCTGAGACGGCTTCTGAAGCTACCACAGCGGCAACTGCGATACAGACGGAGGCTACTTCTGAAAGCACCGCTGCGATCACCACATCGCCTCTGGAGGCGGCGCCACAGGTCACTATTGCGGCAACTACTGCCGTAACCGCTTCGGAGCCCTCTCAGCCAGAGGAGAAGGTCTATAACAAGGGAACTGCTCCTGAGATAACGCTCAGCGGAGATCCTGCCGATATTTTTGTTGCAGAGGAGGATTGCTACGCGCTTACTGAAAATGCGGTGCTGTATATCAAGCGCGGAGCGACCGTTCGAGGCGACCTAGGTAAGTGTGCTGAGAGCAAGATGTCTGATATCTGCAAGGTGACGGGGCTTGATTACAAGCTGAAAACAGAGCAGATCAATGATATATCATCTATTTTTGATGTGTATTATGACAGCGGCAGCTATGTCGGAATGAACGAGGACGATTCCCGCGTTAATCTCATGCTGGTAACGCTGGAAGGCGATGAGATACAGTGGGCAGGTTGTAATTTCGCTTTGCTTGATGACGAGGACCTCTATTACGACTGCGAAACTCCCGATACTGCTCACCACGAGCTTACGCACACTATCTGCCTCAATAACGGTGTGAATATAGGTCCGACACTGGAGGAGGGCCTTGCTACCTTCTATTCCGAGAAGATGATGGAGCAGTATGGCTGTCAGACCTGGAGCTGGATACAGTATTATTATCCATATAATTTCGATGATGCCTGTATCTTCGAAGGTGCAGATGGCTTTGACCATGCGTTTCATGATGCACCTGACCGAAGCTTCCACTATGCATACGGCTTTATCTTCTGCACATTCCTCGAGGATACCTACGGTAATGATGTGTTTATGAAGATACGCGACGCGGCTACTGCGGACAGCTTTGACGCTTCGTATTCAGTTGATGATGAAGAGGCTTCACTGGCAACCGATACCGAGCAGTTAAAGGAGATCATCATATCTGTAACAGACGCTGATGTTTTCAATAAGTTTATTGAATGGTATACAGAAAATTGGGAAAGCGAAAAGAATGATTGGAAGGAATATATGACTTCCTTAGGCGAGGACGTTTCTTTCTTATAATATCAATCAGAAGCAGCGGGGTAGAGCGCCCTGCTGCTTTTCTCTGTGCAGGTATTGACTTTGCAATGCGCCTGTGCTATAATAAGCACAGATGACAGCGCTTTAAGGCGATGTTGTCAATCATACACAAGGAGAGTATTGTTTGAAGAATACGACTAATAAGGAGATTGTAGCGTAAACGGGAGGTTTGCG
>JAZNWG010000002.1:0-4540 GCA_045593225.1 Oscillospiraceae bacterium | reverse complement strand
GCGGTTGCCAAAAAGCTTCGCGGCAAATTTGCCGAGGGAGCTCGTGAAAAGCTTAATGATGATGTAAACAAGCTTCGCGGCGGTGTTACGCTTCATAGCTATGACAAGTATTTCCCGCTTTGCTACGACAGCGAGGCAACTGTATTCGACTATGCAAACGCCGTGTTTATCTGCGAGAATGTTCAGGTAAGAGAAAGCTACCGCGGAATTGCACTTCAGCATAGCGAGGATCTGAAGATACTTCTTGAGGAGCACCATATCTGCAAGGGACTCGACCGCTTTATGCTCACTAAAAATGAGCTTTATGCGGAGCTTGAAAGCCGCGCTGCAGTGTACTTCGACACCTTTATACGCGGCGGCAATCTGAAGCTTGGCGTTATCATAGACTCGCAGGGCGCGATACAGACCTCTCCATGGAGTGGCGAATACAAGCTGCTCGAGGACGAATTGAGGGGCTATCTCTCGCGCGGCTTTTGCTGTCTTGTTTTCGGAGGCACGGAAAAGGGCGCCAAAACACTGGCAGATGACCTTATCGACGACGGTTTTGACGTTATGTACAGCGCCTCTCCCGAGGAGCCTTTAAGGAAAAAGGTCATTGTTACCTCTGGAACGCTGACCGCAGGTATCGAATATCAGAATTACGACATCGCCGTGTTCACTCACACGGCTGTTCATGCTGCGAGAAAGCGCATTCCGAAAAAGAAAAAGGGCGAGGAGATACGCTCGCTTGCGGACATCTCTATCGGTGATCTTGTGGTGCATTACTCTCACGGTATCGGCGTTTTCGATGGCGTTCACAAGATAGAAAACAGCGGAGTTTCAAAGGACTATATCCGTATCCGCTATGCAGGCAAGGATGTGCTGCACGTTCCCGTAACGCAGCTTGACCTTGTTTCACGCTACATCGGCACAGGTGACGCATCTACAGTAAAGCTTAACAAGCTTAACTCCGAACAATGGCAGAAATCCAAAGCAAAGGCAAAAGCTGCCGCAAAGGAAATGGCGGCAGAGCTTATCGCGCTGTATGCAAAGAGAATGAAGAGTCAGGGCTTTGAGTTCCCAGAGGACGACGCTATGCAGGAGGATTTTGAGGCGCATTTCAGCTATATTGAGACCGACTCGCAGCTGCGCTGTATCGACGAGATAAAGGCGGATATGCAGAAGCCCGTGCCAATGGAACGACTTTTATGCGGCGATGTTGGCTTTGGAAAGACAGAGGTAGCGCTGAGAGCCGCATTCAAGTGCATCGAAGGTGGAAAGCAATGCGCGCTGCTCTGCCCTACCACTGTTCTCGCGTGGCAGCATTTCCAGACCGCCTGCAAGCGCATGGAGGCGTTCCCTGTAAATGTTGCACTGCTGTCGCGACACAAGTCGCCGTCAGAACAGCGTGAGATACTGCGCGGACTTAAAAGTGGCAGGATCGATCTTCTTATCGGCACTCACCGCATAATTCAGGACGATATCAAATTCAAGGACTTAGGTCTTGCTATAATCGACGAGGAACAGCGCTTCGGCGTTGCTCATAAAGAGAAGTTCAAGGAAGCATTTGCAGGCGTTGACGTGCTTACGCTCTCCGCTACACCTATCCCCCGCACCCTCAACATGGCAATGAGCGGCATACGCGATATGAGCGTGCTTGACGAGCCGCCGCAGGACAGACAACCTATATCTTCCTACGTACTTGAGCATGACTGGGGCGTAATAATGCAGGCTATCCAAAAGGAAATGCGCAGAAACGGACAGGTGTACTATATCCATAACAGGATAGAGTCCATTTACGGCTGCGCAGAGAACATTAAAAAGCTTATCCCCGAGGCTCGTGTAGGTGTTGCTCACGGTAAAATGACCGAGGAGCAGGTGCTCGAGGTATGGCGGCAGCTGCTCGATGGCGAGCTTGACATACTCGTCTGCACCACCATCATCGAAACAGGCGTTGATGTTCCTAATGTAAACACTCTCATTATTGAGGACGCGGATTATATGGGACTTGCGCAGCTGCACCAGCTGCGAGGACGTGTAGGCCGCACCAACAAGCGCGCCTATGCTTACTTTACATTCAAGCGCGGAAAGATACTCACCGAGATAGCCCAGAAACGTCTTGACGCTATCCGCGAGTTCACACAGTTCGGCAGCGGCTTCAGGATAGCGCTTCGCGACCTTGAGATACGCGGCGCGGGAAATATTCTCGGAGCAAACCAATCGGGACACCTTGCAAATGTCGGCTATGATATGTATTTGCAGCTGCTTGGCGAGGCTGTCCGCGAGGAACAGGGCGAGGTCGATGTTCACAAGGAGGAATGCCTTGTGGATATCCACATTGACGCGTTTATCCCCGAGAGCTACATCTCCAATCAGGCGCAGCGCGTTGACTGCTACCGCAAGATTGCACGTATACAGACCGAAGAGGACAGCTTTGACATCACAGACGAGCTTATCGACCGCTACGGCGATCCTCCGAAGTCGGTGCTTGGACTTATAGACGTTGCAAGGCTCAGAAACATGGCTTCGGCTGTAAATATCGTTGAGATAACGCAGAACGGCGATCTGCTGAAATTCTTCGTATCGAAATTTGAGATGCAACGCATCGCGGCGGCGTCGGAGCAGCTTGGTGGCAAGATGAAGCTTGAAACCATGGGCAAGGCTCATCTTGCGGTAAAGCTCGCAAAGGGCGACAAGCCGCTTGATATCATGAGAACGCTTATTACAGCGATGAACGAGGCACAGTGACAAGAAAAGAGGCTATCCCAGATAGCCTCTTTGTTTATTTCAACTCTTTTGCAGCCTTAGCGCACGCCTCAGCCATTGTGCTGACGATCTCCGCTGCCTTTTCAACAGGAATGCGATCCTCCGAATAATACCACTCCATGAAGCAAGCGAGAAAGCCACCCGCCTCAAAAGCAGAAGATATGCTTGTAATATCATCTTTTTCCGCCGTATCTCTGAAGCTCTTGGCAGACGTTTTGAGTGCATTCCTGAGCCTTGATGTAAGTATACCGCGCGTATCCATTCTCATAAGATGGAAATAATAATCAAACTCACCCGTCATAAGCTTGTAAAAGCCTATGAATATATTATATATACTGTTCTTGTGATCGGCAAGATCAATGCCTTCAAGCAACGTTCTCAGTTCAGTGACAAGATCAGCCTCTATCTCCTCTAAAATATCGGTAAGATTGTGATAATGTGTATAGAACGTGCGGCGATTCACATTCGCGGCAGCAGTAAGCTCGCTTATAGTGATATCACCGAGAGCTTTCGTTTCCATAAGCTTGAACAAAGCAGCCTTTATGGCTTTCTTAGTCCTCACAACGCGCTTGTCTACATTACGTCTTATGCCGTCGCTCAAATGCCAACACCTCAATTCCCATAATTATCTTTAATCCATTATAAACCAATTTAGTAATTCTGTCAAGTATCTCATAATACGCCTGTATCTGCACCCGCGTCAAATTATAGCGCAAAAACCTCTTGACAAAACGCAGCCAATAATGTATAATATTAACGTTATTCGGAGACGTATCGAAGTGGTCATAACGAGACTGACTCGAAAATTTAAGACCGTTTGGTAGTTTCGTCCGTAGAAAAACCTTGATTTTATTGGGGTTTTCAAACTTGAAAATCGAATAATTTTTAGTTTTCTTTCCTGTTTTTCTTCCCAAAAGTTTTTTGAATGAATTTTTATTGGTTGGAAAAACAGATTGAAATATACTCGTGGAGAGTTGTCCGAGAGGTCGAAGGTGCATCACTCGAAATGATGTGTTCCCTAAAGGAACCTAGGGTTCGAATCCCTAACTCTCCGCCAAAAAGCCTGTAAACAAGCCCGTTTACAGGCTTTTTTCTTTTTGCTTTTTCAAGAACAAGTGGTCAGAGCCTACAACATTTTTTGCATACCCTAATTTGAAGTATCGCCGCTCCATCTACTTGTGAATCCCCCTGCTTCGGGTAATTGCAATCCGCTCTCCATTGCCTGAGCCGAAGTGATTTTTGCACTGTAATCCAAATGGGCATAAATGTTTGCCGTTGTTGAAAAATCCGAGTGACCGAGCCATTCCTGAATGTGCTTGAGTGGTACACCGTTTGCAAGCAGTAAACTCGCACAACTGTGTCGAAGATCGTGAAAACGCATACGGCGCAGTCCTTGAATTTTTCAAAGGTTTCTTTCTGCTTTTCGGTTAACCCTGCATTCAGTTCTTCCTCGTTTTTGCATATCAACTTGACGAGTTTATCTACTCTCGTTCCTCGTTTGATATACCTTTCGTGCGGACTGATGTTGCCGTAGGATAAATCTTCAAGTGTTGTCATGTGCGTTGCACCTCCTTTTTGCAACACAAATACATACCACAACACTTTTCACAAGTCCAGCGAAATATAAAAAATTAGCACCGCCGTATCTGTCGATTCTCTCGACTACGGTTATATTTTATCGCTGTGCTGTAAAATCCGTAACCAATTCGGTGTAAAATCAGAGTAAAATTGTTTATACACAAAAAAGACGGCAAGGAGAATTTATCTCTACCGTCATTTCGCTTGAATCACTCTC
>JAZNWG010000001.1:0-9528 GCA_045593225.1 Oscillospiraceae bacterium | reverse complement strand
AGTGCTAAATATAATTTATCATGTTTTACGCGAATTGTCAAGAGGTTTTTCAAAAAAATACGCAAACTTGGCGATTTTTTTAATAATTTTCGCTTACAAGTTTGATTTTTGTACAAAATACACTCTGATAAGTATTTGCAGGACATCTTTTAAATAAACAAAATTCCCCTGACTGAACATCAGGGGAATAGGTATTATTCCAATGGGCCGAGTATCTTGTCGCAGAACTTTATCATTTTATCAATTGCATTTTCACGACGGGATACGAAATCTCTGATACACTGGATACTTGCATAGCCGCCGTTGACAGCGCCCCGTGTGTCACCTGTTTCGGGATAACGCTCGAAGAACTGATCGTACAGCGGAGCGTAGATATCCTGGAACTCCTGAAGCTTGTCAAGAGCAGTCTGCTTTTCAAAGATACCGCTTGACAGTCCCGAGATCCTGTCATAGAAGCCCTGACGGAAGCCATCATTTGTCATAAGGTACGCAAAGCACAGCACAGCGGGATTGTTCGTGTCCATATCCAGCAGACCGTCAGGCTTGTAGTTGTCCTCCTTGATGGTATTGGTACCTGCGTCGCCTGCACCGCTTACGCCGCCGAACTCCACATCATAGATCATGAAGCGCCATCTGCCGTCGGCGTACTCGTTTGAGGGGTCAGTCGCGATGGTCCTCCACATGGACCAGTTCTTGCCCGGCCAGTCCCACTTGTTGTTGATCCAGCACTGCACCGCGAAATAATCCATTACAGACTGCGGATCGACAAGCTTTGTAAATTCCTCATAATCCTCTGCGGAGCTGAGATCTTTATGAGTGTTGAAGAATGCGATAAGATCGCCGAAATAGTAAGCGCCATTCAGCTCCTCGGCAGTAATATCTTCCAGAAATTCTTCAAGCTCATCATCTGTTTCCAATCCATTGCGCTGCTTCAGAAATTCTATTACTTCATCGGTATAATTTGTGCCGACATCGCCTTGCGGTATCTCGCCCTCATCAAGCTTATAGCCGATAGCGTAGGTCTCTGCGTCGCCCTTGTAGATGACTACATCGTCCTTATTGACGCCATGATGATCCTCAAGGAAATCATCGGTAAAGTCCTCCTCCAGCACGTACAGTCCCCAGTACTCGCCGTTGAGATACACAACACACGGACGCGAACGCTTCGTATCGCAGGCTGTGTCCTTTGCAAGCTGCTGCCAGTAGGTATCGTTGAACTTTGATGTAAACGCGCAGTTTCCGCCTGCACGAAGCACCAGCGTCTTGAACTTATCAAGAGTTTCGCCCTTTTCATCAAGGCATTCATCACCGAAAACCTCATAGCGGAAGTTCTTGTCGCCGTACTCGCTTCTTGCGTAAAGGCGGAAGCCCTTCTGCACATCGGAACGGGAATAATTGCCCTGTACTCTTATACCGCACGCCTGACTGAGCACTGTCTCAGCGCCGTCAACGGAGAATTCGAACATGGTCATGTAGGCCTCGCGTTCCCATTCCCTGCCGCGCTGCTTGTAGTTTGCGTCAAGCTGGCGTGCTGTTTCGCCGTCACGGACGCGGCGCTCCTCCTGAAGTAAGGTCTCAAGAGCCTCCGCAAAGATATCTCCCTTTACGTAAATTCCCTTTTCGCTGTCGAAAAGGTCGTCATAATTCATCGAAATGCTGATGACAGCAAGCTCCTCACCTGCTGCGGCACAGCTTTCCGCAAGGCCCTCGATATGCTCCTCGGTAGTGCCGATAAAATAGGTCGCCGCCGTTTCTCCGAGGAAGCTGCCGTCCTCGCCCTTTACCGCTGCGCGGACAACGGTGCATTTATCAACGTCCTCATCGTCGGGTGCGGATATCTCGCAGACGAAATCGTTACGCTCCTTATTAGGCTTATTGAAGCTGCCTGCAAAAAGCACAGGGTCAACTGCGGAAACTACGTTCTTGTCGCCCTTGCGGTCTGTTATCTCTATAGCCTCGCTGTAAAGCAGAGCTGTGTCGCTTGTTGTAGGGTCGCTGCCATCGAGGGTATAGTAAATCTCGCCGTCGGACAGCCCCGAAAGCTCAAGGCTGAACTGCTCGGGATAGATACCGCTGCCATGCGAAAGCTCGACCGAAGCAGGCAGGGGTGCGGGTTCTTCCTCCACAACAGGCTCGGTGGTCTGTGCGGTGGTTGCCGATGTTGTTGACTGCTCTGTTGAAGCAGAGGTCTGCTCGTTTAAGCTTGCGGAGGTCTGCTCTGGCGCTGAAGCAGTGCTCTCCTGCTGTGCGCTCTCGGTATTGCCTGCGCAGGAAGTCATCATCAGCACCGCGAGCATTGCTGCCGTTATCTTTACCATTCTCTTTTTCATAATTACCACCTGTTACAATTCTTCCTTATTATCGGGGATAAGTCCGATGCTTACTGTAAGATTTCCGTTTCTGCAGCGGAGCTTATCCATCATCTCCTTTTCGGATACGTCCTTTTTCAGCTGTATATTATATGTAAGCTCGTACATAGTGCCCATGCGGATAGTTCTCACACGCTGAGGCTTGCAGCTTACAGTGAACTCCTCGAATACATCATCGAACGCACCGCTGTAATCCATATCCTCTGGGATAACTATCTTCAGCTGGCGAGCCTCGCCGCCCGAGGTCGCTTTCAGAAGCCTCTCGCCAGCTGCGATAACTATACCAATGATAAAGCTGAACATCAGACCGTAGCCGAGGTAGCCCATGCCTGTGATAAGGCCCGCTGCCATTCCGAAGAACAGCACGCAGATATCGCGTGAGCTGCCTGGGATAGAGCGGAAGCGGACTAAGCTGAACGCGCCTGCCGCAGCAATTCCTGCGCCGATACTGCCGTTTACAACCATGATGACCGCCGCAACTATCGCAGGGATAATGACAGCAGATATCATCATGTATTTCGAGGGCTTTTCAGCACCGAGCCTGTATACCACAGCCGCAATGATACCACTCAGAAGTGCGATACCGATGGCGGCAAGCAGGTTCGGAACAGAGCCGAGAATATCGATCTGATTAAAGAGAAATTCATTCATTTGTCACAAGTGCCTTTCTGTAATTTGTGTATACCCGTCCGTATTTCGAGAACGAAGCGGGATATATCTTAAGCTGTGAGAGTATTTTCGTGAGCGGAACAGGTATCGCGCCGTCCGACTTTATCTCCATTATCCTGTAATCGGGAACGCCTGTATCAAGCAGCTGTACACCCTCGTCATGCGATAATGTAAGCCCGTCGAAACGGCTTCTGATATTTCCGTCAAGCGTAAGCCTTATATCGGGGTAGCCGCGCATTGAAAATGCAAGCCTGTCATACGCGAGATACACCCTCGGGCGGGGCTTGTATTTCTGCATGAGATAGTCTATCTCGGAAAATATCTGCCTTGCGCTCCAATCGGGGAGCGTTTCGGGAGTTGTACCGCAGAGCAGATAAGCCTCTGCCTCAAAAAGCGGCAGGGTTATCCTGCGCTTGTAGACGATGCCGCGGCTCTTTTTCTTTATTTCAAGAAAGACCTTGTCCTCCGCTCCGACATTTCCGTAGCTGCGCAGCCTGAGCTTTTCCTTATACTCGGGCTTATCCAGCGAGTGCTCGATAAAATAAAAATCCTCGGTATCGAGGTAAAGATTGCAGATGGTGTAATCTCCGTATTTATCGGGAATAAGCAGCTCGCTTGCAGCAGCGAGAAAAGCCTCGCACTGCTGCTCTGACAGGAGATACTTTGTTTCATACCGCCTGAAGCTTTGTATGTATGCCATTTTCACAGTCCTTAACAGTAATTTTACACGATACACAAATTATACACTATATGAGCAATAAAATCAACTCCCCTAATGTGAAAATCTTCTAAAAATTAACATTGACAATTTTCACATTGAACTATATAATTACAATATAATTTACTTTGCGAGGTTTAAAAATGGGACGTATGAATTCATTCAGTGCGCTGGACATTATCAAGCGCGTCATTGACGAGAGTGTAAAAGAGGGCGATATCTGCATTGACGCTACCGCAGGGCGCGGAAACGATACCCTGCACCTGTGCAGACTTGTCGGTGACAGCGGCAGAGTAACAGCATTCGATATCCAGCAGGACGCTGTTGACAGCACAAGAGCGCTGCTTGAAGCAAACGGCATGGCTCACAGAGCTGATGTAAGGCTTCAGAGCCACAGCGAGATGGACGGGCTTTTCGAGGAAAACAGCGTTTCGTTCATTACATTCAACTTCGGCTGGCTGCCTAAGGGAGATCATAATATATTCACCAAAAAAGAGACCAGTATCGAGGCTATCGAAAAGGGGCTGAAGCTGCTGAAGAGCGGCGGTATAATGTCGCTTATCATCTACTATGGCAGAGAGACAGGCTTTGAGGAGCGTGACGCGCTGCTGGAGTATCTCCCGACGATAGACAGCAGCTGCTATACCGTCGTTGAGATGCCGTTTGTAAACCGCCCCAACTGCCCGCCTATTCCGATAATCATTATTAAAGACTGAAAATCAGACCGCCGCATGGATATTCGCGTTCCATGCGGCGGTCTTTTATATTAGAGGGGTCTTAGGAGAGAGCATCAAAGTGAGCGCTTGCCTGCCGAAAGCGACTTCAGAAGCTTCAGCCGTCTGTTTTCGTCCTTGTCGGCAGTGAGCGTGTCCTGCTTTACGCGATAGAGAAAATAGGAAAACTGTCGCAGACTTATCGAAAGTGCGGGAATTATTCCGAATGCGCTGAACTGCGCATAGCCTGAGCATTCCGTACAACAGGCTGCGACAGCCGCTGCAGTAGCGCATATCACCATTACGATGTTGAGCGAGCACTCGGCTGAGGTGCGGTCGTACTCGCGAAGCTTTGCGGCTCTGAAGCGTGCTGCGGGCGAGAAAAGCTCGATAAGCAGCGCGATCGCCGCTACGATACCTGCACCGATAAGCGCGGAGCCTACCGCACGGTAGTCAGCGGAAATGGCTGCGGCTCCCGAATAGTACACTATCATCGCGACAAGCGCCGAAAGCGAGGAGAATGTCCAGCAGACAAGTCCGCGTAAAGTGTCGCTGATATGCTTTATAAAAAATGTTGACAGCACTGCAATAATGCCTGCACCGAAAATAGCCGTTATCATGCTGTCACCGCCTTTGTGCTGTGCTCCCGTCTTACCTCTGAGATATCGGACTTTTCGCTTAGCCACAGTATGAATTTTGTCTTGAGCAGCACCGTTTCCTCGGCTTCAGCCCCGCAAAGGAGCGCCATTTCATCGGCAGTGAGTATCTTAGCAAGCCCGAACTGGCACAAAAACGCTGTCAGAGCCTCGAAGCCGATAAGCTCGGCACGGCTTGCTGCCAATGTATAACCGTTGTCAGCAGCGAAATCCACTGCTCTGAAGCTTGCGGCATATGCTCCGAGGCGGTCTGCTATCTCATCCATGTCGGGGCAGCGCGAGAAAGCCTCGCCCTCCCTGCACATTCCGAGCCTTACCGCTGTCACGATATTGCGCTGGAAAAGCATTTCATCTCCTGCTATAGCCTGCTTTGTGTCATTTGCGGCAAGTGCGCTCCTGCTGCGGACGAATATCATCGCAAACAGCAGCGAAAGCACGTCGACAAGCACAGCCAGTATCAGCGAGATGACCGCGTCTGCGCCGTATCTGCCGCTTAAAACTGCCGATATCGGCAGAGTGTAGATATTCTCAAAGCTGTAAGCTTCTGCTTTTACCCCGATACCTGCCGAATTAAGCTCGTCACAGGCGGCGGTTATCGTATTAACAAGGCGCTCTCTTACAACTGCATCGGCGTCCGCGCCTGCGATAGCCTCGTAATCGGGGAGCGACAGCAGCAGGCTGTTTTCCGAGACAAATTCCGGGATAAGGAGCGTATTTCCGCTTATACTCTTATACAAAGCCTCGATATCGGAGCAGGTCTTTTCGTCACCACGGAGTGCCTTTGCACGCATTGCCTCGGCTCTTATCTGCACCTCTCCGCCGCCATACGGCGCAAGCGAGCCCTCGATAAGCGAAAGCTGCGCGGTTATCTCGGCGGTACGTGCGGTTATCTCGGAAGGCTCGGATATGCCGTATTTATTCAGTATTGCCTGAAGCTGAGCCTGCTGCTCGGCTGTGCTGCCCTGAGAGTAGCCGGCAATATACGCGGAATAGGCTGCGGCGTACTCCTCGTAGGTCTCGAATTCATCGCGGCGGGGCGCTGCCATGCCATTTACAGTGCTTGCTTCAGCGGAGCTTATCTCCTCGGACAGGGCATAAAGTGCGGCTCTTTCGGAGCTTAGCACTGTGTACTGTCCGATGATGAGGTTTACTCCGCTGTTTACTGCTGCTGTAAACTCGTCATTGCCCTTGGAGAGGTAGCCCTCGCGAAGCGCGGAGAGCTCTTTTGTATAGCTGTTGTAGGTCTTATGAAGATACTGCGAGGGCGGATTTATACTGTTGTATATTCCCACAAAGGAAAAGTAGCTTGAGCAGCACATCGCCATGGCGAGCGCGACTATCTTCATGAACGTTATGCGCCTGCGAAGTCCGTTTTCAAGAAAATACACCACCGACTGCACCGCAAGCGAGAACAGCAGCGGCGCGTATGCGAAGGTAGCCGAGAAGTACGCCTTTGCTCCGTCCAGGGTTGTGAAAAAGGAGATTATCTGAAGCAGCAGCGACACTATCGCCGCCACTGCCATCAGTGCTTTTTCGCGGAACAGGAACAGGTCGGAGCTGCCGCTGAAGAAGCTCTTTTTATTCATCAGCCGTCACCGCCGCGTTTTCGTCGGTATCTACGGTCACTATCGGAAAGGTAACTATTGCCTTGAACATATCGCCGTCGATGTCGATGTCAAACTGACCTCCGCACGCGAGCGCAAAGCCCTGCGCGATAGAAAGTCCGAGGCCTGTACCCTCTGTACTGCGCGCCTTGTCGCCGCGTGTGAAGCGCTCGAGTATCTCGTCCTTTGTGAAGGTCATCTCGTAGGCTGCGATGTTCTTTATCGTGATGACAGCGCTGCCGTCGCGCTTTTCAAGGGAATAATATATGCGTGTGCCCTTGAGCGAGTATTTCAGCGCATTGTCGAGCAGGTTCTGTATAACTCTGTAAAGGCGCTTGCCGTCGCTCACTACCGTTACGGGAGGCTCACAGATATTCACCTTTATTTCAAGACCCGAGGCGGATATCTTGTCCTCCATCTCGCCGAGGGTCTGATAGGAGAGCTTTGTAAGGTCTAACGGCTCGCGCTCTACTGCTATCTCGCCACTTGTGGTCTTTGCAAGCTCAAATACGTCGGAAACGATGTTTTTAAGGCGCTCAGACTTCATACGGAGAATATCAACGTACTCTGCAGCGTCGCCCTGCAGTTCTTCCTTTGAGAGCAGATCAATATATCCGATAATGGACGTAAGCGGTGTTTTGAGGTCGTGTGAAACGTTCGTGACGAGCTCGATCTTCATGCGCTCGGCTTTGACGGATTCCTCAATACCGCGGCGGTACTGTGCGCTCATCTCGGAAAGCTTTTCAGAGGACCTCGCATAGGGCGAGTTCTTTGAGAGCGTGCGGGCGGTATTAGTGTAATCGCCGCTGTGCATCTTCTTTATCTGCTCCTCAAGCACTGCGCCGTCACGCAGGATAAGGTATCTTCCGTAGAAGAACACGCATAACAGAAAAAGCTCTAAAATACCACAGACAACAAATACTACTCCTGCGCGGTCGTTGATGGCAATGCCTATTATAGGAAGCAGAATGAAGCTGACAACAAGCATTGCAATGTCTATCAGCATGAGCTTTCTTGCCGCTGTGTCGGTAGCGTAAAGCTCGCCTGTGAAAAGCTCCTTTACGCAGCGCAGAAAGCGCAGCAGCTGACGAGCTAAGGCTACGCAGCATCTTCCGAGGAAGATGAACACTTTTTTCAGCAGCAGCCAGAGATGATATGCAAGGCTTCCGCGCAGTGCGGTGTTGTTCTTTCTGCGAACCGCGATACTTACCGCAAGGTGCAAAAGCAGCATGAAAGCTATTACTGACAACGCACCGCAGAATAGCATATACAGCACTCTGCCGTTTGAGGTATTGCAGAGACCTGTAAGCCAATTGTCGCCGCCTATCGCGAACACGAGCGGTATAGTCGCAATTACAATAAGGCAGAACGTTATCTCATAAAAAAGACGGAATACGCGCGGATATGTAACGGTGCCATCGGACTTCTCGCCTGCGCCGTGGCAGATGAACACCAGCAGCGCCATTCCGATGACAAACAGTGCTATTTCGGAGACGACCACTATCTGCATATTACGGCGCATTTCCAGCCAATAGGCTTCCTTTGCCGCGAACTGCTCCTCTGTATAGCCGATCTCAATGTAGTCAGAGGACGTTTTCAGCATAGTAGTACGAAAAGACTGGTTTGCTGTCACATCGTGAGCGTTTTCGGTAAGCTGAATACCGCCAGTGCCGATTCTCACGGCAAAGTACGGTATTTGCCCATTCGAGCCCTTACGCTCGCCAAGCTTATAGCTTACGACAAACGGAAGCCTGTTGAGAGCGCTTGTGCAATCGGAGCTGTACAACCTGCTGCTGCCGTAGTATTTATCCAGCAGCATATAAGCCTCGTCATAATCGCATTTGAAATTGTAAGAGAAATACAGCGACTCTGTAAAGCTGTCTGCAAGCAATGCGTCACCGCCGAAGCCGCCGTACGGCTCGGAGCTTTTAACATAATCGAACGCAGGAAGATAGCCCGCTATCATTCCCATTGCGCCGAAGCAGACAACGAACAGGATCACCGCGACCGCCTTCACGAAGCGGTTTGTATTAAAGCTTTTCCATTTTGTAGCCAACGCCCCACACCACCTTTAAATATTTCGGATCTCTCGGATTTATCTCTATCTTTTCTCTGATACGACGGATATGCACCATTACCGTGTTTTCCACCGCAAATGCCGTTTCATGCCATACGCGCTCGTATATCTGCTCTGCCGAGAACACCTTGCCTGCGTTTGACATAAGCAGCTCCAATATGCTGTATTCCTTTGCTGTGAGCTTTACAGGCTCGCCCTCGACTATAAGCAGCTTTTCCGAGGTGCTGAGCAGCAGCCCTCCGAGCCTTATATCCCCATGCTGCAGGCGGCTGGAATAATCGCCAAGGCTCATATAACGTCTTAGCTGCGAGCGCACCCTCGCCATAAGCTCGGGCGGCGAGAACGGCTTTGTTATGTAATCGTCAGCGCCTACTGAAAGACCCAGTATCTTGTCGCTTTCCTCTGTCTTTGCCGAAAGCAGGATTATCGGGATATTGCGCTCGTTTCGTATCTGTATAGTCGCGGATATTCCGTCCATTTCGGGCATCATTATATCCAGGATGATAAGATGTATCTCCTCGTCGCTGAGAAGCTGTACCGCTTCCCTGCCGTTATAGGCACAGACAGCGTCTATCCCCTCATGCTTTAACAGTCGTACGATGGCTCCCACTATCTCGCGGCCATCGTCAACGACAAGCACCTTTTGCTGTGTCATGATATTCCCCCAATCATTCTGCCGCAAGCGGCGGATTCACTTACTTAATGATAACATTTAATTCTTA